>MEND01000153.1:0-1297 GCA_001768975.1 Bacteroidetes bacterium GWA2_31_9
ACCATAATCCATCAAGTTCATTATCTTATAATGTGTATTTTGGTACATCAGATAGCCTAACAAAAATTATTTCTCCAATGTCGGAACTGAGTAATGGTGTTAGAAAACTTTCTGGTTTAGGTAATGCAGGAATGAATAATTTTTATATTCTTAAAAACTTGCCCGATGGTCAGTATGTATGGGGTGTTCAGGCTATAGACCATTCGTTTAAAGGCTCTGCTTTTTCAGTTTGTGATACAATAGATTTTGTAACCAACAACCCCAAACTTCAAACCTCAAACCTCAAATTCAAAGTATTTCCAAATCCAATAATATCAGGCAACGACTTTACAATTTATTGCTCTGAAACTAATACAAATTCAGTAATAGAAATTTACAATATTACAGGCGAACTAATATGCTCACAACCAGCACAAACAAACCGAACAAAAATAATCACAGCAAATTTTGGAAAGGGAGTATTTTGGGTTAAAGTAAAAAATAGTGAAGGATTAATAAGTCTTGAAAAACTGATAATATTGTAGTGCATTAATCATTTAATCTTATAAATCTGTGGTTCAGACAATGGTAGAAGTAGGGTTGCAAATCCCGAATAGTCGTGATATTATGCTATATTTAAGCGTATGCTCGTTGATTTCTTCCTTCCATAAAATTGATAAATGACGTATTTACAACTTTATTTCCACCAGGTGTTGGATAATCGCCGGTAAAGTACCAATCTCCTTTATGTTCGGGACATGCTTTGTGAAGGTTTTCAATTGATTGATATACAATTTCTACTTCGGCATTAATATCTTCTGGTTTCAATAGTTGTGTGATTTTAGCAGAAATTTCATCAGCTGTAAAAGGTTTATAAATCTTTTTGACATGATTTATCATCTCTTCTTTAGGAAGATTTGCCTGACTTTTACAAAGTTTATAAACTTCGTCGATAATGTGTTCTTGTTTCGTTTCTTTGAGCAATTCAATAGCAGCTTTGAATGCAATAAAATCGCCAAGCTTTGCCATATCTATTCCATAACAATCAGGATATCTGATTTGTGGAGCTGATGAAACAATGAATATTTTTTTTGGTAATAATCTGTCTAAAATTTTCAGAATACTTTCTTTTAATGTTGTTCCACGAACTATTGAATCGTCAAGAACGACAAGGTTATCAGCGTAATCGTTTACCACTCCATAGGTTATATCGTAAACGTGAGCAACTAAATCGTCACGTAAATTATCTTGAGTAATAAATGTTCTGAGCTTAACATCTTTAACAGCAATTTTTTCGATACGAGGTGCAATGTCAAGA
>MEND01000153.1:1443-6216 GCA_001768975.1 Bacteroidetes bacterium GWA2_31_9
TCAAATGAGCATGATTTTTTTTCTAAAGGTTCTTTGCATAAAACTTCAGAAATATTACCATTGGCTTTTATAATTAAAGCGTGTCCGGGTTTTAATTCTTTTACAGATTCAAATTTCACGTTAAATGCTGTCTGAATTGGTGGTCTTTCTGACGTTACGACAGCAATTTCATCATCGTGGTAATAATATGCAGGTCTTATGCCAGATGGATCTCTTAACACAAATGCATCGCCATGACCGAGTAGTCCTGCAATTACATAACCGCCATCCCAACGTTTACAAGAATTTATAAGTACGTTTTGCAAATCAAGATTTTGCTGAATTTGTTCTGTAATTTCAGGATTTGATAATCCTTGACATTTATAGGTTTTAAATGTTTTTTCAACTTCTTTGTCAAGAAAACTTCCAATTTTTTCTAAAACTGTCACAGTATCGGAATGTTCGTAAGGATGCATTCCTTTTTTCAATAAAGTATCGAAAAGTTCATCAACGTTTGTAAGATTAAAATTTCCTGCAAGAAATAAATTTCGAGTTTTCCAATTGCTTTGTCTTACAAGTGGATGGCAATTTTCGATATTATTTTTACCATAAGTGCCATAGCGTAAATGTCCAAGAAAAAGTTGTCCAGAAAATGGAACATTTTTTCTTAGCCAATTTATATCGTTAATTAACGTTGGAAATTCCTTTTGTGCATTACTTAATCCATCATTAATTTGTTTGAAAATATCTTTTATAGGAGTAGAGGAATTTGAACGATATCTATCCATGTATTGAGTTCCCGGTTCTGGGTTTACACGTACACATGCTAATCCGGCACCATCCTGACCACGATTATGCTGTTTTTCCATCAAAAGATACATGTTTTGCAAACCATACATCCATGTTCCGTATTTTTTTTGATAGTATTCGAGAGGTTTAAGTAACCTTATCATTGCAATTCCACATTCGTGTTTAATAGATTCGCTCATATTGGGGAAGTTTGAGGTTTGAAGTTTGAGGTTCGTTGCTAAATGGTTAAATTGTTAAATTGTTTGAGGTTTGTAACTCAAGGCTATACACGTTATTTATTGCCAATTATATTGTAGTTTGTGATACAATAAATATTACATTTTAAATATTACATTTTACATCTTTAAAGTCCAAGTTTTTTAGCAATTTCAGCAGGCAGAGCCTTTTTATTTACCATAATTGCTATTGTATTTAATTTTGCATATTCTTCTGAAATATTTAAAAATCCACCACATTTATTACTTTCGCAACCCCATGAATTTTTAGTTATAAAATATTCAGTTCCATTTTGGTCTTTGCATAAGCCAATTATGTGCATCAAATGATCGTCGGTGGCTGAATAATTATCAAAAGCAAGTTGCCTTATTTCCTGAGTTATTACATTTTCCTTTACAATTGTATTTGTTGTCTTATCAGAATCGTCAACAGCAACAGCTATTCCTTTTTTATGTGAAAAATTATTTTCAGAAACATCACCATCCCAAGCAATTGAATATCCAGAATTTAAAGCATTTTTCATGATATTTATTAAATCCTCCAGAGGAACATTGTAATATTGATTAAAAGCCCAATTATCAGGAACTTCAAGTGTAAATTTCTGATAAAATGGATGATGTGTATATGATGTAATTTCGATATAATCGTCAGGATTAATATTTAAATTGTTTTTTGCATATTCTAATGGAGATAAACTACTTTCGTTAACTTTGATTGTGGCTGGAATTGCTCCCAAATAATTATCAAGAATAGAGTTAAATCCATTAAGCCAACTTGGCGATAATTTTTCGGTTTTTAAATTTACTAATGTTTTCAAATAAGAAGTTAAAAGTGCTTCTAACTCATCATGATTATGAGTTTTTTCACCGTAATTTAATCCTTGATATTCAGTTTCGGGTAATGCTCCGTTTTTTGAAATAATATTGAGAACATCGTGAGCTTGACCGCCTTGACCAAAATTAGCCAGACCATGTAATCTTACATAATTTATTGCTTTTTGAGTGTATGCTAACCTTGCAAAAAACATTTCAGATAAATCAACTTCTTCTTTGCCCTGACTTAAAAGTTCGGTTTCGATAAACGATGTTGTTGCATAACTCCAGCAAGTTCCTGTATTGTATTGATTTTTTACTGCCGATGTTTTTAATTTTACAATGTCGGTAAATTTGTAAGGATTTTCGTTACTTTCTTTTTTTTCTTTTTGTGAAAAGACAATTGACGTGAAAGCCAAAAATAATATTATTGATAGAAATGTTTTCATTTTATTTTTATTTAATATTCGATTGTTTTTCTTTTATTTCAGTAATAAACTTTTGTTGTTTGCTAATTTCTTCTTTTTTAGTTTCTTGATTCTTTTCGTTTGTCTTAATATCGTCTTCAGCTTTGATAATTTTTTGTTTATAATCTTCAATATTTTTTAAAAGATTTTCTTTATCTCTTTCAAATGATTGCTGGTCTTTTTCCATTCTTGATAAATTGTGTTCTTCGTCTTTAAGCTGATCTTTAATAGCTTCTTTTGCAGTGTTTACAGCAAATTCGTGTAATATTTTTTCAGCAGTTCTGTATTTGTCAGAATGTTGTGATGATGATAAGTATGCTCCTCCTAAATCGAAGGCTACAACAAGATTAAAATCGCCATCAGAATTTTTTTCAGCAAAAGCATATATATCAACTGTATTTGGGGATAAATTTTTAATCATAGCATCATCCGCGAAGGTTTCTTTTTTTGAAGAAACTTTTGCTTTATAGTCCTTCATTAATCGTTTCCATTCTTTTAGAATTAAGTCTTCATCAGCCTCATAAATATTGACAATTAGAGCATTATGACTTCCATCTGCAAAGCTTTTAGTTCGTTCATCAATTGTGATTTTTTTTTGCGAAAAAGAATGAAAATTAAATAGAAAAACTATAACTAAAATGATAAATATTTTCATGATTAATGTTTTAAATGTTAGTAATGCCTCCTGAAATAATAAACTTCATAGCTTCTGCAGAACTTATGTTCAAAGTTATAACATTTTCGGATGGAACAATAATTAGTTCTCCTGAAAACGCATAGGAGTGAGGACAGTAAACAGCTACTTTGTTGTTTTTCAATCCAATTAAAGACAAATCTTTGCTCGTAAGAAAACCTATTTTTTCGATATTTGTTTCATTATTTATTTTAACAAGAACAGGATGCTTAAATTTTTTTTCTTTTCCAACAAAGGCTGAAAATAAGTCTTTTAAAGAAGTATATATAATTTTAACAAAAGGTGTTCTTTTTATAATTCCTTCAAAAAACATTACAAAAGGACGAGCTAAAAATGTTTTACCAATAAATCCAAGAAATGTAACAGCAACCAAAATTACGATTAAACCTAATCCGGGAAATTTGAATGGCAAAATATTATCAATCCATAATAATAATCGATATAAAACAAAGATTGTTAAACCAATAGGTGCAATTAATAGTAAGCCTTGCAAGAAATATGATAGTAAGTTTTTCATTTATTCAATAGTTCTAATTGAGTTTTTTTTGGAAGTGTTTTAACAACCTCATTATACGATATATCAATTAAGTTTTTCACAAAATCGTTTGTTAATGTTCCATTTAACAATACCGAATTCCAATATTTTTTATTCATGTGGTATCCCGGAATGATTTCTGATGAATATTTCTCACGCAACTCAATGGCATACTCTGGGTCGCATTTAAGATTTATTCCAAATTCGCCATCAAGGTCGAGTAATGCAAACATTTTTCCCATTACCTTAAAAACCAATGTTGACTCATCGAACGGAAATTCCTCTGTAACTCCTTTTTTGCTAACGCAATGATTTCTAATTTCTTCAAAATTCATTTTTTCCAAAATTTTTGCTACAATTTCCAAGAATTTTCATCTTTTTATAATTTTATTAGACGCTGATTTATTATGATTATTATGATTTTTTTTTGCCACTGATTGCACAGATTTTCACAGATTCTTTTCTTTGAATTAACACAGTTAAAACAACTTTCGGTTGTTTCTAATCTGTGAAAATTTGTGCAATCTGTGGCTATGACTCTTTTTTATAATCATTCACTTGATTGTTTATTATTAATCATGGTTGTTTCACAAAATTATTAATGCAAATGTAGTTTTATAAATCCTAAATCTTAAATCCTAAATCCTAAAATTTAATTTCTTTTTCATTAAAATACTTTTTTAATACATTTACCGTTTAAAAAGCATTCAAAAAAGTGAAGATGTTAATTAGATTATTTATTCCAATTTTATTTCTTACCGTTTCCTTAAATTGTTTTTCGCAAATTGGCGGAAATAACACTTATGAATTTCTAAATTTACCAAACTCTGCAAGAGTAGCTTCACTTGGAGGAAATAATATCTCCCTTAACGACCATGATTTGAATTTTGTATATCATAATCCATCATTGCTCGATAGTACAATGGATAATCAGATTGTTTTAAATTATGTAAATTATTTTAGCGATATTAATTATGGATATGTTGCTTATGCAAAGCATTTTAAAAAAATTGGAACAGTTGCAGCAGGCTTACATCACATAAATTACGGGACTTTTATTGCAGCTGATGAAACTGGACTAATTACAGGAGACTTTTATGCTGCTGATTATGCCCTTAATTTATATTGGTCGAAACCATTGGATTCTGCTTTTACATTTGGCGTTGAATTAAAGCCAATTTATTCATCTTACGAATCTTATAGGTCGTGGGGAATTGCTTTAGATGCCGGAATTACATATCATAGCATTAAAAGACAAAT
>MEND01000153.1:6239-11791 GCA_001768975.1 Bacteroidetes bacterium GWA2_31_9
TTGCTGAATAATCTTCAAACATATAATTTGAGATATGTTAATACTAATGAGGTATCTCAAACAGTTGACCCATTATCAGGAGATTCAATTACTGAAAAGAAATTTAATAAATTTTCTGATAATTTATTGCGACATTCAATTTTAGGAATTGAGTTTTTGCCTTTCAAAAATTTCTTTATAAATTTTGGATACAACTATCAACGACGTAAGGAATTGCAGGTGCCAACACGGGTTTCATTGGTTGGAATGTCGTGGGGGATTGGAATTAAAATTTCAAAATTCAATTTTAGTTACGGACGTGCTTCGTATCATTTAGCTGGTGCATCAAACCATTTTTCGATAACAACCAATATTTCTGACTTTTATAAGAAAAAAAACTAACACAACAACCTGGATTGTAAGTTCATACGAACCAGAGGTTCGTGATACAGTAATGCAATTTAAATAAAATTATATGAATAAAGTGTATAGTAATCTAAGTAATATTCAGATTGAACTATTAAAATTATATAAAAATAATATTCCTGATAAATATCTATTTGATATTAAATTGATGTTAAGTAATTATTTTGCCCAAAAAGCAAGTGATGCAATGGACAGTTTTGCTAAGGAAAAAAATATATCAGAACAGGATTATATTAATTGGGCAAATGAACACAACAGAGCTAAAACTGGTAATTGATACAAACGTATTACTTGCTATAATCGGCAAAAAATCGCCATATCGCTGGGTATTCGATAGAATTATATCCGGTGAATATTTTATTTGTTTATCAAATACCATACTTTTCGAATATCATGAAATACTTCAACAAAAGAGTTGTAATGAAGTAGCTGAGAATATTATGTATTTTTTATCTGTTCACCCTTTTTCTGAAAAAGTAGAGCCGTTTTATAATTTTAATTTGATAGATAACGATACCGATGATAATAAATTTGTTGATTGTGCCGTTGCAGCCGATGCGTTTTGCATAAATAGATTTTCCTAAAATTGCAATTTATACAATTAGTGAATTTGAAATGAAATTCAAATGACTCGCACGTCTGCCTTTGTCAGAGCATGTTTCTACAAGTCGAAAGGTTTTCTCCTGACAAAACAATGAAGCTAATCAAGTGAAAACACCTGATTGTAGCATGAAGTAATAAAACCGATGTATTGAACCTGTAGTTATTGAGACCTAGTCGAAATATCGAAATTAGTTGAATTGTAGTATTCAGTGTTACTCGGCGTTCCATTTGCAGACAATTTATCGTACACCTTATTATTTTATATTCAAACAAACCATAAACTTAAAACCAATCAACTAATAAACTAATAAACTAATAAACTTTTCAACCAAAAAACCCATCAATTTTTCAACCCATCAACTTATAAACTAATAAACTTATAAACCTACCAACTAATAAACTATTAAACTAAACTCACCGATAACTTCCCCCATTTCACCGATTTTCAATTTATCAGCCTAATTTGTTACCATATTTTTGAACTAAAATTTAAAATTAATTTAAAAAATTACGATTATGGAAACAAATGATTATTTTTATGACAAAAGAAAAAAGATGAAAAAGTTAGTTTTTGGTATCTTAATAGTTATTGCTGGTCTGCTTTTATTAGGCTTTAACACAGGAGTTTTAAACGAAGATTTTAAACACATTGTTTTTTCATGGCAAATGCTATTAATTGGTATCGGGGTTGTTAACATTGTTGGAAAAGAAAACTGGACTGCTGGTTTAATACTTATTTCAATTGGAACATACTTTTTATTGCCACATTTATTTTTCTTTGATATTGAAGCCCGAAGAGTATTTCTTCCAGTTTTAATTATAATCATTGGCTTAATAGTTCTTGGAAAATATTTCTTCAAAAAAGACGGTTACAAATCAAAATGGGAAGGATGTCGTACAAACGACACATTTGAAGCTGGTTACATATTTGAAAAAAATATTTTTGGAGGCGGAAAACGCTCATTTCAACATGGCGAATTTAAAGGCGGAAAAATTGATTGTATATTTGGAGGAAGCGAACTCGATTTAACTAAAGCGACTCTTGCCGAGGGAAATAATGTACTAGAATTAAACCTTATTTTTGGAGGGGTAAAACTTTTAGTTCCGAGCGATTGGGTAATTTACAATGAAGTATCAGGAATTCTTGGTGGTTTTAACGATAATAGAAAAAACATAATTAATAGCGATTCAAAAAGAGTGCTTTACCTTAAAGGATCTGCAATTTTTGGAGGTGGCGAAATAAAAAGCATTTAATTCGTTAATAGCATTGAAATTCAAAGAACACCGCTAAGATGCAAAGAATTATTCACTAACACACTGTTTCTCTGTGTCTTAGCGATAAAAGAAAAAATAACAAACTATTGTAATGCAACATCCCTTTTTTGTAAATAAAAAAGCAATTTTTATATATTTCAGTTCATGGAGCGTAGTGATTATGCTCCATTTTTTTGTTTTAAAACTATTTTATAATCAAGATATTCTGCCTTCATTTTTTGATAGTTTTATTTCAAACATATTATTTGCAATTATTGGGCTTTCAATTTGGTTTATTATTCAATATTACAAACCGGCAAAATCAGAAATATTTTATAAGGGATTAAACCATTTTACAACAAGCATTTTTATTATTCTGATTTGGCTAGGAATAACTTTGCCTTTGTTAAAATTTTTATTCTCTGAAAACGCTACTTATATTGATTTAGTTGATAATTCAGTTGCATGGCGAGTCATTAGTGGAATTTTTTATTACAGCATTTTATCTTTAATTTATTACCTTTTTATTTACTATAACAACTTGCAAGAAAAGCTAATAAGTGAAATTCAGCTAAACGAAAAAATAAAAGATGCCGAGCTAAACATGCTGAAATCGCAGATAAATCCTCACTTTTTGTTTAATAGTTTAAATTCGATTAGCTCACTTACAATTACTCAGCCTGAAAAAGCTCGTGAAATGATTATTAAACTATCTGATTTTCTTCGATATACAATTTCGCAACCTGCCGACAAAATGCTTTCATTGAAAGACGAACTCGAAAATTCAAAAAGATATTTAGAAATCGAACAAACTCGATTTGGCAGTAAACTTATAATCAGCATTAATATTAACGATGAATGTAATGATGTTAAAATTCCTGCAATGATTCTTCAACCAATTTACGAAAATGCAGTAAAACATGGAGTTTACGAAAGCACCGAGCCAATAAACATAATTACCGAATGTTCAATTAAAGATAACTTTCTAAATATCAGCATTAAAAATAATTTCGACCCAACTGCAAAATCAAGGAAGGGCGAAGGTTTGGGGCTTAAAAATATTCAGGAACGACTTAAATTAATTTATAATAACGACAAACTGCTTAAAATAACAAAAACTGATAATTTATTTGAAATTCAGCTTTTTATACCAATTTTAGAAAATAGAGGTTAGAAGTTAGAATTGAGATGATAGATATTTATTATCTTAACTCTAAGTATTTTAAGCACTAATAACTCAAGGAAATAAATTATATGAAACATCCATGATTAATAATAAACACACGACTTGTTCCGATAAAATCGGAAAGGGAATGATTATAAAAAGAAGACTAGCCACAGATTACACAAATTTTACTCATAAATCGCATATTTTTAAAGGCATTCGTGAGTCGCTTCGCTATGTTCACAGATTTAAAACAACCAAAGGTTGTTTTATCTGTGCTAATTCAAAAAAATCTGTGAAACAAATTTGTGTAAATTAGTGAACTTAGCGAAGCGGCTCACGAATGCCTTAAAAACAAACAATTTATGAGTAAATCTGTGGCAAAAATCAAAAACATTAAGCTAATCAATATCAGGCAAATACTAAAATATAAACAGATGAAACTACGAGCCTTAATTTTAGACGACGAAGAACCTGCAAGAAACATAATAAAACATTATCTTTCTGCATTTGAAAACATTGAAATTTGTGGCGAATATGCCGATGGTTTTACAGGAGCTAAAGAAATAAATAATCTGAAACCCGACTTGATTTTTTTGGATATTCAAATGCCAAAACTTACTGGTTTTGAAGTTTTAGAAATTATTGATTACAAACCAATAATAATTTTTAGCACAGCTTACGACCAGTTTGCAATTAAAGCCTTTGAAGCAAATGCCGTAGATTATTTATTAAAACCATATAGCAAAGAACGTTTTAATCAGGCTGTAAATAAGGCAATTGAAAAATTTCAAAGCAACGAAAAAAACGATAATCAAATTAAAACATTAATTGAAGATAGCGACCAAAACGCTGAAATTCTTGAACGATTTGCCGTTAAATCTGGAAACAAAATTCATATTTTAGAGGTTAATGATATTATTTTCATTGAATCGAGCGACGATTACACAATTATTCATACTAATAAAGATCAGTTTGTAAAGGAAAAAACGATGAAATATTTTGAATCGCATCTCGATAATAATAAATTCATCCGCATTCATCGCTCATATATTGTTAATGTGTCGGAAATTGCAAGTATTGAACAATACGAAAAAGAGAGCTATCTTGTTCATTTAAAAAATAATAAACAACTAAAGGCAAGCAATTCAGGATACAAAATTTTAAAGCAAAAGTTTTTTTAAATCAAATTTTATGGATTCATATTTACGTGCAATAACTATAGATGCCTCAACCTCATTTTATAAATTTCAAAAATATAAAATTGGAGAATTTTTCGGTCCTGTCGATTTAGGTTATCATTTATCTGCAAAAAACAATAGTCTGAATATTGGAACTGGAATTTTTGGAGGCTCAATATTTCCAGGTTCAAACCGACTAGTTTTTACAGGATTTTCGCCATGTTGGGGTGGATTTTATATTTCATCAATGGGTGGAGCAGGTTTAATTTTTGAAAACCTCGGAATTAACCTATTATCAATAACAGGAAAAGCTGGAAGCCCTTCAATTTTATATTTGAATAGAACACATGGCGAAGAAATTGAAGTTGAATTATTTCCGGTCGATATTCATAAAGTTTGGGAAAATGGCAGAAAGGGTTTCTATGGAATGCTTGATTACACATTGGATAATTATATTTCGAAATATGAAACTACTCCAAGAGTTTTAGCTGTTGGACCATCGGCATTAGCAACAGATTTTGGTGCAATTGGCTCTGCACCAGTTAAAAATGGCAAAAATTCATTTATAGATACTTGGGCTGGAAGGGGCGGTTTTGGCTCTAAATTACTTCAAGAACATGGAATTTGTGCAATTATTTACGGTGGAACAGAAGTTCACGAAGATTTTAAAGACCGAAAAGTTGCAGATGTATGGTTTGAGCAAAAATATCATAAAAAGCTTGCTACTGAAGATATTGAAGCTACTACAAAATATCGTTACGATCCAAATTTCAACACAGGTGGAACTTTTGGTGTAAATTATGCAACTCTTGGCGGTAAAATAATGGCTTTCAACTACAAAACCATTTTCATGGAAGAAAAAACTCGTTTAGAAATAAATGAAAAGTTTATTAAAAATCATTATTTAAAACAATTTAATGAAGAGACTATTGAAAAAAAGCAAC
>MEND01000153.1:12159-16935 GCA_001768975.1 Bacteroidetes bacterium GWA2_31_9
TGGCTGGATGGTTCCAAATCAATATTGGGTTGCTGGAGCACTTTCTCCAATGTCGATAATGGGAAAATATTACATGAATTATTCAAACGACTATACTCCACCACGAAAACTTGGACAAAAAATGCCGAACGAATGCAAAAAGAGTTCATCTTGGATAATCTTGGATTTTGTCGTTTTCATCGTCAGTGGGCAGAAGAAATGTTGCCAGATATTGTAGAATCGATTTATGGCGAAGGAATGAAAGAAAAACTTCAAGAAAATATTAGAATGATTACTGCCCGAATTAATAGTCGAAACTCTTCTGTTTTTTGGGAATCGGAACGAAATATCGAATACGTTTACACCTTTTTGAAACGCAAACAAATAGTTGAAAAAAATACAGATGAAGATTTAACAAAATGGATAGAATATTTTGAAAAAGACAAACCAGTAGCTGCACTAGATTTTTGGTACGAGATACACAAAGGAGCACATGAAACTTTGAAGGATTTTTAATTAGATTAGAACAGTTATCAAATTTGTTCTTACTATTTTAGAAACCTCCATTAAATATTCGCTATGAAAAAAATAGTTCTGATAGTTTTTCTTTCATGTTTAATTACTAAATTAACATCACAAGAGTTGAAATTACAGACGAATTTCAATCATAATAATCTGATTACATTTCAGGATGACATTGGATATGGAATAGGCTATAATGAATTTCATAAATCAAAAAACAAGTATGGAATAACTTTCTCTTTACTATTTAACAAAAGAAATTATTCATATTCTTATAGTAGCAATTCTGATGGAAATAGTTATTACAGAACAGTAAAACCAAATAATATTTTTTTATCGTTTGTAATAAACTATAGCTTTAATATTATAAACAGTAAAAATAATAAGTTATTCGTGGGACCATTAGTTAGTTTGAATTATTTAAATACAAATGAATCAATAATTGAAAGTAAAGAAAATGATAATCAGTATAAATTTGAATTTCATAGTAATTATTGGGCTATAAATAAATTAGGAATTGGTTCTATAATTGAATATGAAAGAATAATTATTCCAGATAAATTCTCCCTGTCGCTTTCTTCAAGTGGTGGACTAATACATTTTTATAGTATTAGAAAAGTAGAGTTAAGTTTCCCGTCAGTTCCGTTTTGTTATTGGCTTAATTTAAACTTAAATTTTATCTATTATTTAACAGTTAATAAATCAAAGTATATTGAGAATAATTAAATGCTATAGTTATTTTATTTGTTATGCATTAAAATTATTCGGCAAAACTCTATTTTTATGAGAAAAATTCACTTTTATATGAAATGCGTAATTTTCGTTAATTATAATAAGCATAATTTCTAGAATGATTTTAACAGCTGTATGTCGCTTCAATATAATCTAAAATTGTAATTATATCACTATAATCCAGCGAAGTAAGTAGTCTAATTTTTGTTTCTCTAAAATTTGGAAGATTTTTAAAATAATGAGCAAAATGTCGCCTCATCAGTAAAATCCCAGTTTTTTCACCTTTTTCAGAAATACTTATTGATAAATGATTTTTTACTATTTCTATTTTTTGTGAAAGTGATAACGAGAATTTTAAATCATTATTTATCAGATAGTTTTTTATTTCCTCAAAAATCCATGGTCGTCCAACAGTTGCACGACCAATCATTATAGCATCAACGCCAAATTTGTTGAACATTAATTTTGCTTTTTCAGGACTATCAATATCTCCATTACCAATAACAGGTATTTTCATTCTTGGATTATTTTTTACTTCACCAATCAAAGTCCAGTCTGCATCTCCTTTATACATTTGTGAACGAGTACGTCCATGAATAGTAATTGCCTTTATGCCAACATCTTGAAGTCGCTCTGCAATTTCAACAATATTTTTATTATCATCATCGTAACCAAGACGAGTTTTAACAGTAACTGGCAATGTAACAGCATTTACAATTTCTTTGGTAATCTGAACCATTTTTGGCACATCGTTCATCATTCCTGAACCAGCACCACGCTTTGCAATTTTTTTAACTGGACAGCCAAAATTAATATCAATTAACTCTGGTTTAGCATCTTCTGCAATTTTAGCTGCTTCAACCATTGCATCAATTAAATGCCCATAAATTTGAATTCCAATAGGACGCTCTTCGTCTGTAATATTCAATTTTTTTAAACTTGAATTTACATTTCTGATAAGTCCATCAGAAGAAACAAATTCGGTGTACATCATATCTGCTCCAAAACTTTTACATATTTTTCTAAAAATAGTATCTGTAACATCCTCCATTGGAGCAAGAAACACAGGCTGATTGGGAAATTCTATTTTGTCAATTTTAAACAATGTTTCAAGTTTTAAAATAAGAGTTTGGCAAATATCTAACAATTTATTATAAATTTGAAAAAAATTTATTTGAAACAAGGAATTTTATCGGAACTCAGTCCCGCTGGAAAATTAGGAATTACTGCTATAATAATTTTAGCTACCTTTTTTGTTTTTTTTGTACTTGGTGTTTTAATAGCAATTTTAGTTTTCAGGATAAACTTTTTTGAAAGTGCATACATTTTCACTGACCTTTCAAATCCTGATAACGTTAATATCATTAAGTTTTTTCAGATAATTCAGTCAACTGGTATTTTTCTTATACCACCATTTTTAATTGGTTATTTATTTGAAAATAATAGCTTTAAATATTTGTCAATAAAAAATAAGCCTAAGCTTTTACCTATTATATTTACAGGAATAACAATGATTGCAGCTATTCCATTAATAAACTTTTTGGCAAGTATTAACGCTCAAATGAAACTCCCGGAATTTTTATCGGGTCTTGAAAACTGGATGAAATATTCTGAGCAAGAAGCCCAAAAAATTGGTGACGCATTTATAAATGTTTCTACTTTTAATGGTTTTATGGTTAATATACTGATGATTGCAATCATTCCTGCTTTTGGCGAAGAATTTCTATTTAGAGGTGTAATTCAAAGGATATTTAAAGACTGGACTAAAAATATTCATTGGGCAATTTTTATTACGGCACTTTTATTTAGTGCTATGCACATGCAGTTTTTTGGTTTTATTCCTAGATTTTTGATGGGTGTATTTTTGGGCTATTTATTTGCTTGGAGCGGTTCTATTTGGCTTCCAATTACAGCACATTTTATAAACAATTGTTTTGCTGTAGTTTTCTCTTATTTGCTTTTTACAAAAAAAATAAGTATCAATTTAGACACTTTAGGAAGTAGCTCTGATACAATAATTTATTTGATTTTTAGCATTATTATTACAAGCTCTTTAATTTTTCTGATTTATAAAACTCAACGACGAAATGTGTAATTAGTGTCAATAATAAAACTCCAAAAAACAAATATCAAATGTCAAACAAATAACAATTCTCAAAAATCACAATTCTCAAAACGGTTTGGATATAAGGCAATTGCAACACAATAAGCTTGTCAAAATGTAATTTGAAATTTGATATTTCAAAAAATACTTTGTTTTCTTAGAGATACTACTTATTCATAAAATCTTCGATTATACTTTGTTCTAAATTCTCAAAATGAACCTTCTTTTTAACAATCCCATCTTCTAAAAAGTAAATTGAAGGCAATACAGAACCACTAAGATTAAAAAATATTATATTATTTTCATTGCTTGGCTGCAACAGCAAATAAGGAAATTTTTCAGAATTAGACTCTTCCCAGAAAGTTTCTAAATATTTTTCGCTTCCACCCAAAACATAAAATATTGGTAAATTTCCGTCTAAATTTTTATTAATTATAGTAATTTTTTTTGCTGCTAGTTTGCAAAACTTACAACTAAGGCTAAAAAAACAAACAATTTTTTTGCCCGTACTTAAATCGTATATTTTTCCATTATAATTAAATTCGCCTAAGGAATTAACATCTAATTTATAAGTAGCATTGTTAGAAAAGTCATCATTATATTTTACAGGCACAACTGAAGTTAAAATAAATGGTAATGATATCATTGATACTATCAAAACAGGGATAATAATCTTTTGATACTTTAAGTTAAATGGATTCAGGTTTTTAAGCACCAAAAAAGATAATACCAACAATATGATATTTTTTATAATTGACTCTTTAATATTTAAAGAAACAAATTCGCCAAAACACCCACAGTCTATATTTTCCCCGTTTTTGAACCAGATATAGACTAAGTAAAGTGTAAAAAAAATTAATACGCCAATTATTGATTTAAGTACAAATTTCGGCTTTAAATTCAGTATTAAGAAAAATCCTAAAATTGCTTCAATGCCAATAAAAATACGAGCAAAATAAGGTACAAGTGCCCATCCAATTATGCCTGAAGTGGCAATATTTAATTCAAACGATTCTACAGGAAAAAGCTTTGTAAAAGCTGAAAAAATAAAGACAGAAGCAATAAAGAATTGAAGTATATAATATGAGATTTTTTTTACCATAAAAAAAAGCGTTTAGAAAAATCTAAACGCTTTTAAGATTTTCTTCAAATTAATCTAATGTACATTTTTCTGAAGAATCTTCTGGAACAGTAACGCCATCAACTTGGATTGGGCCAATTCCTTTTCCTTCACAGACAGCTTTAGCAGCAGCTCCTTTTGATTCTGTCATTGTGTATTTGTAAGAACCACCATCATAAGTACAAGTACATGTATAATCTTTTTTACATGCAGAAAAACTTACAACGATTGCAGCAACTGCGATAATACCTAATAATTTTTTCATACGTCAAATAATTTTAATTAATATTTTTTTTAATAACTGTTACAAATATATATC
>MEND01000154.1:0-5030 GCA_001768975.1 Bacteroidetes bacterium GWA2_31_9
ATCGGAAAAGAAAATTAGCTTTACAGCTGCCCAACCTTTAAAAACATCAAATAAAAGAACTGGGATGCCTGCTTTTACTCCAAGAGTTCTGAATGTATTTGTAGCTCCAGCGTTTCCGCTTCCATGTTCACGAATATCAATTCCGTAAAATATTTTACCAATCCAAACAGCTGTTGGAATAGAACCGAGTAAATATGCAATTACAATGAAAATTATATCTGAGTATATCTGCATTCTTATTTTTTATTCTGCAAAGAAAACCTTTCCAAGTAACAAAGAAATGAAAATTATATTAAATGTTCAAAATCATTTGTTGATATAAATAAAAAAATCCCTATAAGTGTTTGACAAATAGGGATTTAATATCTTAATAAATATTTATTTTGTTGATTTTATTGCAGCTTGTGCAGCAGCTAAACGAGCAATTGGAACTCTGAAAGGCGAACATGATACATAAGTTAAACCAACTTTGTAGCAAAATTCAACCGATGCAGGATCGCCACCTTGTTCACCGCAAATACCAACTTTTAAATCTTTACGAGTAGCACGACCTTTAACAACAGCCATTTCAATTAATTGTCCAACACCCGATTGGTCAATAGTTTGGAATGGATCGGCAGCAAGAATTTTATTATCTAAATAGTCGTTCATAAATCCGCCTGTATCGTCACGGCTGAATCCGAAAGTCATTTGTGTTAAGTCGTTTGTTCCAAAAGAGAAAAATTCGGCAGTTTTAGCCATTTGATCTCCTAATAAACAAGCTCTTGGAATTTCAATCATTGTTCCATATAAATGGTCAATTTTTGCAACATTATATTTTTTGCAAACTTCAGCATGAACTCTGTCTGCAATTTTCTTAGTAACGTCTAATTCAGCAACTTCGCAAGTTACCGGAACCATAATTTCTGGTTTTGGATGATGTCCTTCGTTAATTAATTCCTGAGCTGATTCAAAAATAGCTCTGAATTGAATTTCAGAAACCTCTGGATAAGTTACACTTAATCTTACTCCACGATGTCCCATCATTGGATTTGATTCGTGTAATGCTTCTCCACGTTTTGCTACTGCTTCAGCTGAAATACCTAAAGAAGCTGCTAATTCAGCTTGTTTTTCGTCACTTTGTGGAACAAATTCGTGTAAAGGTGGATCTAATAAACGGAATGTAACAGGAAGGGTATCCATTGCTAATAAAGTAGCTTTGATATCTTTCTTAACAAAAGGATATAACTCTTTTAATGCACTAACTCGTTCAGCAAGTCCATCGCTCAAAATCATTTTACGAAGTAAAAATAATGGTTGCTCAGAACCTTCGCCATAAAACATGTGTTCGGTACGGAAAAGTCCAATTCCTTCTGCACCATAATCTCTGGCAATTTTAGCATCCATTGGAGTTTCTGCATTTGTACGAACTCCCATTGTACGATATTTGTCAACAATGCTCATAAATGTCTTAAAACGTGGATTTTCGGAAGCATCCATAAGTTTCAAACCAGTTTGATATACGTGACCTTTGGTTCCGTTTAATGTTACAACATCGCCTTCTTTAAGTACTATGTCTGTTCCTTCTATTTTAGCAATTTTATTTGTAGCATCAACATGTAATTTTCCTGCACCAACAATACAACATTTTCCCCATCCACGAGCAACAAGTGCAGCGTGAGATGTCATTCCTCCACGAGCTGTTAAAATTCCAACTGCGGCTCTCATTCCTTCAACATCTTCTGGATTTGTTTCTTCACGTAGTAAAATTACCTGAGCTTTAGCATCTTTACGAACAGCAGCAACAGCATCTTCAGCAGTAAATACTAATTTTCCAACAGCAGCACCAGGTCCGGCTGGTAAACCTTTAACTAATATAGATACTTTTGATTCTTCTTTTGGATCGCAAATTGGGTGTAATAATTCGTCAAGTTGGGCTGGTTCAACACGCATCACAACTGTTTTTTCGTCAATCAGTCCTTCTGAAAGCATGTCCATAGCCATATTTAATGCAGCAGTTCCAGTACGTTTTCCAGCTCTGCACTGTAACATAAATAATTTACCTTCTTGAATAGTAAATTCAATGTCAAGCATATCGTGAAAGCTTTTCTCTAAAATATCACGAATAGCATCAAGTTCTTTGTATGTACCTGACATAGCTTCTTGCATACTATGCAAATGTTTGTTTTGCTCGTTTTTAGTGTCGTCATTTAATGGGCTTGGAGTACGAATACCAGCTACCACATCTTCGCCTTGAGCATTCACTAGCCATTCGCCATAAAATAAATTCTCGCCAGTTGCAGGATTACGAGTAAATGCAACACCAGTTGCAGATGAGTCGCCCATGTTTCCAAAAACCATTGCCTGAACGTTTACTGCTGTTCCCCAATCGTCTGGAATACCTTCGATACGACGATATGAAACTGCTTTTTTACCATTCCAACTTTTGAAAACGGCTTTGATTCCACCAAATAATTGTTCTTTTGCATCATCAGGAAAATCTTTTCCTATTTCGGCTTTAACTTTTGCTTTAAAATCTTCGGCAAGTTTCTTTAAATCATCGGCAGAAAGCTGAGTATCTTCTTTTACGCCTTTAGCTTTTTTGAAGCCATCGAGCATATCGTCTAATTTTTTACGAATACCAACTTCAAGACCTTCTGCTTTTTCCATAACCACATCGGCATACATCATAATCAAACGACGATATGAATCGTAAACAAAACGTGGATTGTTTGTTTTTTTAATTAATCCAGGAATTGTAGCCGAGCAAAGACCAACGTTTAAAACTGTATCCATCATTCCAGGCATTGAACTTCTTGCACCCGAACGACACGATAATAATAACGGATTTTCAGAATCGCCATATTTCATGCCCATTTCTGCTTCCATTTTTGCCATTCCAGCCCAAACTTCATCATATAATGATGCAGGCAATTCGCAATTATTTTCATAATAAGCTGTGCAACATTCAGTTGTAACGGTTAAGCCGGCAGGAACAGGTAATCCAAGATTAACCATTTCGGCAAGATTTGCACCTTTTCCACCAAGGAGGTTTTTCATATTTGACTGACCATCAGCTTTTTTGCCTCCAAAATAATAAACATACTTTGTACTCATATATTGTAATTTTAAAATTATTTACTGAAACAAATTTAAGGAAATTTTCAAGTAATATATTATTTGAACTTTAAAATACTGAATAGATATTTTTGTTTGTTCTCTTTAATTTAATAGAGATATTCATTTATAGATACTTGTAAAAAGGACTTTGTTTTTGAACATAGCAATTTGGCATATATTTAAAAACATTGTAACTACTCAGCCAGATATTTTCTTTTCTTGCCACAGATTACTCTAATTTTCACAGATTGATAACCGCCTTTGGCTGTTATTTTTGTAAAAATTTGAAACAAATCTGTGTAATCTGTGGCAAAATGACTGGCTAAGTCGTTACAAAACATTGTATAAGGTAATTAATTTTGGTATTTATTAAAATTTAATGCTATTTTTATATAAAATTTCTTGGTGAGAATGAAAAATCCATTTCTACTAATATTTGCATTAATGTTATTCAATGTTACAGCATTATATTCTCAGGATAGCCTTAAAAATATGGAATTCTACTTCGTTCCAATTTAAAGTTGGCTGCGAAGTAAAAAAGAAATCTCTAAATTCTAAATTTCTAAATCCCTAAAATTTTAAGAATTTATTATTAAATTCGTAACCCTAGAACAGTAATATCATCAGTTTGTTCATACTTTATTTCATTTCCACTAATCCAGTCTTCAATTTTATTATCCAGAATTTCTTTTTGCTCAGTCATTGATTTATTCCAATTTGCAATCAATAATTCTTTAAATTGTCGGTATAAAAACTTTTTGCCTTTTGGTCCGCCAAATTGGTCTGCATAACCGTCTGAAAACAAATAAACTAAATCGCTTTTATTTAATTTTATTTCATTATTCTTAAAATCATCCATGCGAACGTGAATTGCTATTGGCATTTTGTCGGGCTTTACTTCCTGTAACACGAACCTCTGGTTCGTATGTTCTTCAAGATTTTTAAAATTTTGAAAATTTTGAAAATCTGTATCACGAACCTCTAGTTCGTATGACAACAATTCAGAGGATTGTGTTACTATATAAAGCGGATTATTTGCACCTGCAAATTGCAATTCCAAAGTTTCCATATTTAAGGCTACAAAAGCAATATCCATCCCATCTTTTTGTTCGCCTGTTTTGCCTTTTTGTTTCAACGACTTTATAATATTTAACCTCAAATAATTTAAAACCTGACTTGCAGTTTGAACTTCGTCTTTTGCAACAATTTCATTTAAATAGCTTATCCCTAGCATACTCATAAATGCTCCCGGCACACCATGTCCAGTACAATCGGCAACTGCAATTAATGTCCAGTTTCGTCTTTTGCTTATCCAGTAAAAATCGCCACTAACGATATTTCTTGGTTTAAATATTATAAAATATTCATGCAATAACTCTTTTATAAAATCACTTTCGGGTAAAATAGCAGATTGTAGATTTTTTGCATAATTAATACTATCTGTAACTTCTTTATGTATTTCTTCGATGTAATTTTTTTGTTTAACTACAATATCTCGTTGAGTAATTATTTCTTCGTTTTTATGCTGAATTTCAACATTTTGAATTGAAAGTAAATTGTATGCTATTTTCTTTGCTGTAAAAAATCTATAAATAATAATCAAGAAAATAATTATTAAAATGAATCCAAAAACAAAAGAAATAATTATAGTATTTTGCCTTTTAACTTTTTCGTTTTGTTTCTCAATTTCAGATGTTTGAAGTTGTTGCTCCTTTTCAAGTTTTTCAATTTTAAGTTGATGCTTTTCGTTTTCGTATTTTGACTCCATTTCTGAAATCAGCTTGAATTTTTCGGAATTCATTAAACTGTCTTTTGTTTGCGTAAAAAGCTTATAATAATCTAATGCTTTGCTTGATTTTCCCATTTTCTCATACGATTCTGCAAGATTTTCATAAATTTCTTTTTTTGTAAGCAAATAATTATACTTATTA
>MEND01000154.1:5038-6243 GCA_001768975.1 Bacteroidetes bacterium GWA2_31_9
TATTTATACTTAAAGCTTTTAAATAAAAATTTAACGATCTAGGATAATCTTTCAAATAACTGTAAACCACTCCAAGATTTAAATAACAAGCAGATTTTCCATATTGGTCATTTTCATCTTCATAGTAATCAAGTGCTTTATAATAAGAGCTAATTGATTTATTATAATCATTCAGATGTTGATAAGTTGCTCCCAAACTCAAGAAATTATTAGCAATACCTTTTTTATTGTTTAATTCGTTTTCAATTACATTTGATTTTTCGTAATATTCAATTGCCTTTTCGTATTGTTGTATTTCATCATATAATATTCCTAAATTGCCATAACAATTAGATAATCCTTTTTGGTCATTTAATTTTTCTTTTATTTTTATAGCTTGCAAAAGATAATCCATTGCTAAATCATTATTACCCATATCAATATATAATCCGCCTAAGTTAGTATATGTAGCTGCAATGGATTTTTCATCATTTACAATTTGACCTAACACTAATGATTTTTCATAGAATTTCTTAGCTATTAAATAGTCTCCTTTATTATGATAAACTATTGCTAAATAATTATTTACAATCTGAGATTGTGAAATTATCTTTACTGAAGAATCGCCAGATTCTGTATGTTTTAAACAAATTTGTAATGCTTTGGTATAAAAATAAATCGCTGAATCAGGATTATTATTTTCAAATAAATCGCCTATTTTTAAATAAATGCTTATATATTTTGAGTCATTATTGGACTTATTCAACACATTTAACAAACTATCAACTTCATTTACAGAAAAGCTTGATAAATATTGTATTAAAAGAATGACTAAAATAGAATATTTAATAGTTTTCATTTAATTTAAAAATCAAAGTCTTATTCCAACCACAGTTATATCATCTGTTTGCTCATAGTTGGTGTTATTTGCACACATCCATTTCTCAAGATTTGATTCAAGGATTTCATTTTGTTCAATCATTGATTTTTGGCTATTTGAAATTATTATTTCTTTAAACTTACTGTATAAAAATTTCTTGCCATTTTTTCCGCCAAATTGATCGGCGTATCCATCAGTAAATAAGTAAATTGAATCACCTTTATATAATTTTAGTTCATGGGTTGTAAAAGGTTTCATTATTGGGTGAATTGAAATTGGCATTTTGTCGGGCTTCAACTCTAAGAGTTTGAGGTTTAACTTCGTTGAGCTCGCAAGCTCGGTTGAG
>MEND01000154.1:6321-10797 GCA_001768975.1 Bacteroidetes bacterium GWA2_31_9
CGAACTACCCACAGCGGATTATTTGCTCCCGACCATTGTGCGTGGTAAGATTGTTTGTTGTTTGTAGTTTGTAGTTCATTGTTCGAATGTTCAATTGTTCGAATGTTCAATTGCGATGTACTGAGCTTGTAGAAGTATTCATCATTTCCTTGGACTATGGAGTTTGGAATTTGTGATTTGGAGCTTAAATCTTTATTGTTGTCGGATTCTTTTTCTATAAATATTTCGCTACTCTGTAGCTCTGTGTCGCTATTGGATTCTTTTTCTATAAACATTTCGCTACTCTGTAGCTCAGTGTTGTTATCTGCCAACTGCTCACTGATGATTGCCGACTGCTTACTGCTTACTGAATACTGATTACCTTCCTCGTATTGGAGTTTTGAGCTTGAAATTTGGTTCTTGGAACTTTGAGCTTGGGTCTTTATTACAACCAACGATATGTCCATCCCATCTTTTTGCTCTCCAGACTGTCCTTTTTGTTGTAATGCACTAATAATTTCTTTTCGTAATTCATTTAAAACTTCGTTTGCTTTTAAAATTTCTTTTTTACGAATAATTTCATTTAAAAAACTAATTCCAAGCATACTCATAAATGCTCCAGGAACTCCGTGCCCTGTGCAGTCGGCTACTGCAACAATAAGAGTATTTTCGATTTTGGCTGTCCAGTAAAAGTCGCCAGAAACTATATCTTTTGGACGGAATAAAGCAAAGTGTTCGCCCATTATTGAGCGATATTCTTCACTTATTGGAAGTACTGCTTCTTGAATTCGTTTTGCATAATTAATACTATCGGTTACTTCGTTATGAATATGTTCAATTTGATTTTTCTGAATCGTAACTAAATCACGCTGAGCCTCAATTTCGTCGCGTTGTGCATTAATTTCTTCATTAGCTTGCTGAAGGTTAGTGTTTTGTATTTCAATTTGATGCTTTTGTCTAGTTAGTAATAAATTGGCTTTCTTTTTCTGACGAAATAAACGATATATAAATATTGAAAAAAATAAAATTATAATAAAGCCTGCAAAAAAAGAAAAAATTAAAATTCGTTGCTTTTTACTTTCTGCATCTTTTCTTGCAATTGTTTCATTCTGAAGCTCATTTTCCTTGTTAAGTTTTTCTATCTGTAATTGTTTTTTTTCGGATTCGTATTTAGTTCCCATTTCGGCTAGGGATTTTGTTTTTTCTTCAGAAAACATGCTGTCTTTTGTAGCAATGAATATTTCGGAATATTCTAAAGATTTTTTAAAATTATCGAGCATTTTATATGTTTTCATAAGAGCACTTGCAGCTTCATTTACAACAGATAACGCTTTGATTTCCTGAGCTAAATTAAAACCATTTGTTCCAAATTCAATTGATTTATTCAAATAATGTAGTTTTTGATTTTTACTAATTAACGAAGAGTCAGCAAGGTAAGAATACAATAAGGCGATATTTGTATTTGATAATGCAATGCTCTTTTTATTGCCATTATCTTCATTAATTTTCAGTGCTTTAACATAATATTCTATTGCCTTATCGTATTGTAAAAGGTTTATACAAACTATTCCTAAGTTATTGTAACACATAGATATTCCTTTTTTGTAGCCAAATTCTTCAGCAAGATTTAAAGCTTTTTTATAATATTCCACTGCTATATTAAGTAAAACTGCTGAATCGAGAGAACCTTCTACTTTAGCCAAATATTGATTCCCAAGGTTAATATAGCAGGTTGTCATTCCTCTTTTATCTCCAATTTCTTCTTTAATTTTCAGTGCTTTTAAATTATATTCAATCGCATTATCATAAGTTTTTTGTTCAAAATAAATTGACCCAATATTTGCGTAACAAGCAGACATTCCTCTTCTATCGCCAGTTTTTTCGGTAATCTTTAACGATTTAAAATAAAATTCAAGTGCATTGTCGTAATCTCCTTGCTCATAATGAACATTTCCAATATTAGTATAACATTGCGAAATTTTCATTTTATTGCCAAAATCGTTATTGATTTTTAAAGACATTGAATGATACTCTATAGCTTTGTCATAATTTCCTTGACGCATGTTAACATTGCCTAAACTCATATAACAATCAGCCATTCCTTGCTTATTAGAAATTTCTTCATGAATTTTTAACGATTTTGAAAAAAAATCTACGGCATTATCAGAATTTCCTTTTGAAGAATTGACAATTCCAATGTTACGAAGTGAATTTGCTTTCAGAGTTTGGAATTTCTTATAATTATTTGTTTTTATTTTACAGTTATTGTCTGCTAAATCTATTGCCTTATTATAAAGCAAAATAGCAGAATCGGCATTGATGGATTCGTATAGATATCCGATTTTTTCGTTTAAAATTTTAATACGTGTTGTATCGTGCTTTGCCTGATTATAAACCATCCATAGGCTGTCGAGTTTAACTTTATCCTGTGCAATGCTTTTAATAGTTATTATTAAAATTATAAGTGTTAGTAGCTTTTTCATAGAATTATAAAATTGTTAAATTTTAATTCCTAAAACAGTAATATCATCAATCTGCTCCCCATCGCCAATCCACTCAATCAGCGTTTTTTCCAAAACCAATTTTTGCTCCTCCATAGTCAATAGACAATTAGCAATAATCAATTCTTTAAGGTTTTTAGAGAGAAATTTTTTAAATTTTGGTCCGCCAAATTGGTCTTGGTAGCCATCACTCATTAAATAGATGCAATCACCTGAATATAATTGAATTTCGTGATTTGTAAAGCTGTCCATTTTTTCGTAAATGGCTATGGGCATTTTGTCGGGTTTTACTTCGACAAGATTTTCCAAATTTTTAAAATTTGGAAAATCTGAATTGCCACGAACGAGCCAAAGCGGATTATTTGCACCCGCCCATTGTGCTTGGTAAAGTTCTGAACTTTCTAAAAGTTCTGAACTTTTGGAAGGTTGGCTTATTACTACCAACGAAATATCCATCCCATCTTTCTGCGTTCCCGATTCCCCTGTTTGCTTCAATGCATCTATTATCGAAACTCTAAGCTGGTCGAGTACGTGGCTGGCTTGTGTTACTTCTTTTTTGCGTACAATCTCATTCAAAAACGAAATGCCAAGCATAGACATAAATGCACCCGGCACTCCATGCCCTGTACAATCGGCTACTGCATAAATCTGGTAGTCGTTTACTTTTGAACTCCAGTAAAAGTCGCCACTTACTACGTCCTTTGGGCGGAAAAGGATGAAGGTCTCGCAGTCTAACTTTGACAAAGTTTCAAACTTTGTCAAAGTTGCAAGGTCGGGAAGCATCGCCTCCTGTATCCTCTTCGCATAATTTATACTATCGCTTACTTCTTTATATATTTCCTCAATGTGTGCTTTTTGATGTGTTACCAAATCTCGCTGTGCGGTTATTTCATCTCGCTGGGCTTCTATCTCATCACGCTGGGCGGTTATTTCTTCGTTTTGTTGGTTGAGTTGCTGGTTTTTTTGGTCAACTACTTGTTTTTGCTTTTCTATTATTCGTTTTTGCTTTTGCGTTATGCGTAGCGAACGTAATATTATTAATGCCACTATAATCATAAGCAACAACCCACCTATTACCGAATATCTTATTATTTTTTCCCTTTTTTGAGCTGCCTCTGCCAGTGCATCTTTTTTGTCTTGTTCGGCTTTGGTTGCGGCTTCTTTTTTCTCAAAATCGTAAGTCATTTGGCTTTGTATGGTTTTCTTTTGGGTTTCTTCGTTGTCTATGCTGTCTCTATATACAATGTATTGCTTGTAGTGCATAATTTGCATTTTAAAATTCCCCATAGTGCTATCGAGTTCTGCCAAGCCGCTATAACTGTATTTAATATGTTCTTTGCTGCCAATTTCTATGCTTAAGCTAAGGGCTTTGGTTAAATAATCTTCTGCCTCTTTTAGTTTATGCAGTTTTGTTTGCAGTGTGCCAAGATTAATGTAACTGGCGGCAATGCCTGCTTTGTCGTTAAGTTCTTCACGGAACTTTAACGAAGCAAAGTAGTTTTTTAATGCCATGTTAAATAATTGCTCCCGATACGCTACGCTATCGGGACTCGCTTTGCTCGCTTGATTTTTATAAATAATTCCAATGTTGTTGTAACTTTTGGAAATGCCTGCTTTGTCGTTAAGTTCTTCGTAGAGCTTTAACGAAGCAAAGTAGTTTTTTAAGGCTTCGGAGTATAATCGCTCCCGATACGCTACGCTATCGGGACTCGCTTTGCTCGCTTGCTCCATATAAATAATTCCGATGTTGTTGTAACAGGCGGAAATGCCTGCTTTGTCGTTAAGTTCTTCACAGAGCTTAAACGAAGCAAAGTAGTTTTTTAAGGCTTCGGGGTAATTGACTTGATTGCGATAAATAAGTCCGATGTTGTTGTAACTGGTGGCAATGCCTGCTTTGTTGTTAAGTTCTTCTTGGAGCTTTAACGAAGCAAAGTAGTTTTTTAAGGCTTCGGAGTAATTGCCTTGATAGTAATAAATACCCCCGATGTTGTTGTAA
>MEND01000155.1:0-1925 GCA_001768975.1 Bacteroidetes bacterium GWA2_31_9
ATTGGTCTAAAAATGCTACAATTTATGAAGTTAACATTCGTCAGTTTACAAATGAAGGAACATTTAATGCATTTGTTCCACATTTAGAAAGACTAAAAAACATGGGTATTGATATTATATGGCTAATGCCAATAAATCCTATAGGAATAAAAAATAGAAAAGGTTCAATGGGAAGCTATTATTCTATTAAAGATTACAAAGCTGTTAATCCTGAATTTGGAACTTTAGAAGACTTTAAATCACTAGTAACCAAAGCTCATTCGTTAGGTATGTATGTTATAATTGACTGGGTTGCAAATCATTCCGCATGGGATAATGATTGGGTTACAAACAAACCCGAATGGTACACAAAAGATTCGTTAGGTAATATGATTTCTCCTTTCGACTGGACAGATGTTGCCGATTTAAACTACGATGAACAAGGACTTTGGGACGAAATGATTTCATCGTTAAAATATTGGATAACAGAAGCTGACATTGATGGTTTCAGATGCGACGTTGCTGAGTTAGTTCCTATTGAATTTTGGAATAAAGCCCGAACTGAATTAGATAAAGTAAAACCAGTATTTATGCTTGCCGAAGCTGATAAACCTGAATTGCACATTAATGCATTTGATATGACTTACGGATGGGAATTGCATTTTTTATTAAACTCAATAGTTAAAGGTGAGAAAAAATTAACTGATTTAGATGCTTATTTTCAGAAAGATACTTCAAGATATGTTCATTCTGCTTACAGAATGCAATTTACATCAAATCATGACGAAAATTCATGGAAAGGGTCTGAATATGAGCGAATGGGCGACTTTGTAAAAACTTGTGCAGTATTTACTGCAACTATTCCAGGAATGCCACTAGTTTATAATGGTCAGGAATCAGAACTAAAAAAACGCTTATTATTTTTTGAAAAAGACACTATTAATTGGAAAAACTATGAATTAGCCGACTTTTATGTAAAACTTTTTAATCTCAAACACTCAAATAAGGCTTTATGGAATAACGGTTTTGGTGGAGATTTTAATAGGATTTCAACAAATTGTGATAGTTTGATTTATGCATTTTCAAGAACTAAAAACGAATCAAAAGTTTTTGTTGTACTTAACTTTTCAGAAAACAATCAAATTGTAAAATTTAGCGACATAAGTAAATTTGAAGGATTAAAAGATATTTTCAGTTCTGAAATTTTAAAATCTGATGAATTGAAAATTGAAAAATGTGGATTTAGAATTTATAGTAATTAGTGTTTGAAAGAGAACTCCAAAAATCAAAAAACAAATGACAAATAAATCACAATTATCAAAATTTCAATACTGAAATAAGTTCAGCACAAGTTATCAAAACCGTTTGAATATTAAGTATTTGTATTTTGAGATTTATTTGATTTGATTTTTGAAGATTGAAATTTGGTATTTCTAAAAATATGGAGTTTTCTTAATGGCACTAATTAGTTAAGAAATCACACTTCTATTTCAAGTCCATCTTCTGCTGCAATTGTATTTGCAAAGACTAAACTTGCCTCTTTTAATAATACATCAGAGCTTCTATATCTTGCTGAAAAATGTCCAATTAATAACTTTTTTACATTTGCTTTCTTTGCAATAGTTGCTGCATCTTCGGCTGTAGAATGGCAAGTTTCATTTGCTCTATTTTTCTCTGATGAAAGAAAAGTAGCTTCATGATATAATAAATCAATATTCTTTATTATGTCAATAATAGTCTCATCATAAAGTGTATCTGAACAATAAGCATAACTTTTTGGTAAAATTTGAGGAAAAGTTAAATCAGAATTCTTAATAACAAAACCGTCATTTGTGATAAAATCCAAACCCTTTTTAATATCAATAATATCCTTAATTCCAAGATTATAAAATGATATTTTATCTTTTTTAATATTTAATTCCTTCGTTTTCTCTGATAAAATAAAT
>MEND01000155.1:1953-19498 GCA_001768975.1 Bacteroidetes bacterium GWA2_31_9
TTTGAATTGAATATCAATTAATTCTTTTAATTCTTTGAAGCAATACAAATGCAAAGTACTTCTTCGTCCCATGAGAGCAAAAGAAGACATAAGTCCAAAAATTCCTAAATAATGATCTGGATGTAAATGACTTATTAATATATGATTAATTTTTGAAAACTTAATCTTATATTTTCTTAATTGAATTTGTGTTGCTTCTCCACAATCAATTAAAAAAAAACGCTCAGATATGTTCACTATCTGAGCGGATGTAAATCTACTAGAAGTCGGGACAGCAGAACTGCTCCCGAGCACTGTAACTTTAAAAGACATAATCGATTAGCTATTCTCTACTTGCTTCTCTTTTTCTTCTTTCAAAATTAATTCAACTGCTTTATCTAGGCTATAAGTTATATTTAAAACTGTGTCTAACTGAGATATTGTAATTAATCTCTCAACTGCAGTATGTAAACCTGTAAGTACAAAAGTTCCATTTGCATTTTTACATAGTCTATTAGCAACTAAAATAGCACTAAGACCTGAAGAATCACAATAACGGCAATTACTTAAGTCAAGAATAATATTTTTTTCACCGTTACCAGAAATTAAAACCAATTCTGACTTTAATGACGGCGCAACATGAGTATCTAATTTGTCAACTAAGACCTGAATTAGAGTATACTTCTCTTGTTTTTCGTTTTTAAAATCCATTATTTATAAATTATTTTAGTTACAGATTATTATTTATTTTTTTCAGTTTTTTCCATTTCTGTTTTAAGAGCAGCTAATTCTGAAATATCACCTAAAGTTGTTTTTTCGATTTTGTCTTTAACTTTTTTCATTGATTTTTCAGTATTCTTTTGAACAGTTACTTCTTCATTTTTCTTTTTGTCTTCAAAAATTCGACTATGAGAAACAACTATTTTCTTTCCTTCTTTAGAAAATTCAATTACTTTAAATTCTAATGTTTCATCAACTTTAGTATGAGAACCATCTTCCTTCATTAAGTGCTTGTTTGTAGCAAAAGCTTCAACTCCATAAGGTTGTAATGAAATTACTGAACCTTTATCGCTCACTTCCATAACAACGCCTTCGTGAACAGAATCGATTGAGAAAATAGATTCAAATACATCCCAAGGATTTTCTTCAACTTGTTTATGACCTAAGCTTAGTCTTCTGTTTTCTTTATCAATTTCTAAAACTATAACATCAACAGATGCTCCTATTGAAGTAAATTCGGCTGGATGTTTAATTTTCTTAGTCCATGACAAATCAGAGATATGTATCAGGCCATCAACTCCTTCTTCTAATTCAACAAATACTCCAAAAGTTGTAAAGTTTCTTACAATTGAAGAATGTTTGCTAGAAATTGGATATTTTTCTTCGATTTTTTCCCATGGATCAGTTCTTAATTGTTTCAAACCTAATGACATTTTTCTTTCGTCACGATCTAAGGTTAAAATCTGAGCTTCAACAACATCACCTACTTTAAGGAATTCTTGAGCACTTCTTAAATGTTGCGACCAAGACATTTCAGATACGTGAATTAAGCCTTCAACACCTGCTGAAATTTCTATAAAAGCACCATAATCGGCAAGTACAACAACTTTTCCGCTTACTTTATCACCTAGATTTAGATTTGCATCTAATGAATCCCATGGATGTGGTGTAAGTTGTTTTAAACCTAATGCAATTCGTTTTTTATCATCATCAAAATCAAGAATAACAACGTTAATTTTTTGATCTAATGTAACAATTTCTTCAGGATGATTTACTCTACCCCAAGAAAGGTCAGTAATATGAATTAAACCATCAACGCCACCTAAATCAATAAATACACCATAAGATGTAATATTTTTAACAGTACCTTCAAGTACTTGTCCTTTTTCAAGTTTAGCAATGATTTCTTTTTTCTGTAATTCAAGTTCAGCTTCGATTAAAGCTTTATGAGAAACAACAACATTTTTAAATTCATTGTTGATTTTAACTACTTTAAATTCCATTGTTTTACCAACAAAAATATCGTAGTCTCTAATTGGTTTAACATCAATTTGAGAACCAGGAAGGAATGCTTCAATACCAAAAACATCTACAATCATACCTCCTTTTGTTCTACACTTAATAAATCCTTTTACTATTTCACTATTATCGTGAGCAGCATTAACTCTATCCCAAGAACGCATTGCTCTTGCTTTTTTATGAGATAATACAAGTTGACCGGTTTTATCTTCCTGACTTTCAACATAAACTTCAACTTTATCACCAATAGATAATTCAGGATTGTATCTAAATTCATTAATATTAATTACTCCTTCTGATTTGTAACCGATATTAACAACAACTTCTCTTTTGTTTTGAGAAACAACTGTACCGTCTAATACAGCTCCATCTTCAATAGTAGAAAGAGTTTCATTATATAAAGACTCTAATTTTGTTCTTTCATCAGAGCTATATACATCTCCTCTTTTTGTAACATTTTCCCAATTAAATTCATCAGGATTAACATTTTCTGTAACCATAAATTTAGTTACATCAACTTGCTCTGTATCAGAGTCATCTTCTTCAATTAAATCATCTTGATCTTTAATTTTAAACTCTTCTAAATCTGGATCAATTAGTGATTCTAATTTTTTGTACTTTTCGATTACTTCATCCTCTAAGTAACTTTCATCTTTTTTTGCCATGTAAATTCAAAATAATTAATAAGTTAGACAATATTTATAGTTAATAAGCGACAAAAATACAATATATTATTAATTATTCCCAATTTATATTAGAATTTTCTATACTTGGGTTTTAAATATTGTCTCTTAGAAAACTCCAATAATTTCGTTACTCTGGTTTTGAAAACAGTCATTTACATTCGTAAACTCCTTATTTTCAAAACTGCGAAAGCCTCACTCTTGAAGTTTTCTAAAAAAACACTATGTTTTCTTATTGACACTAAATAAGTAATTAATATTATAATTTAACTACATAATCAAAAGTGTAACTATTTTTTTGTAATTGATATTTTGTATTTTCTTTATCAACTTTATTTGTAGCTAGCTCTTGTTTAACATTTCCACAAAAATCGTATTCAATTATTTTAATCATTTTTCCATCTTCATTAAAATAATACCACCTTCCAATTTTTTTTGTGGGTTTCATAATACATTCATTAATATTAATTTCATACTCCGAAGCTCCACCTCTTGGAATTTTAGACAAATAACCTGTTTCTTTTAAATTTCCATTAGAATAATATGAATCAAATTTCCCAGAGAAATTATATGGCATTCCATTAAACATTTCTATTTTATCGACATCATTATATTTAAAATTTAACTGACCGTTTGAATGGTAAAGTTCAACTGTATCAACATAAAAATTAATATCTGACACTGAAGGATATTGTATAATACTCATTAATATGCCCTTTTCATCATAAAATTTACTTAAATTAACAAAATCTCCATATTTAAAATTTTTTCCTCCTCCTACTTTATAATATTCAACTTCTTTTATTAAAGTACCACTTTCATTATAATACTTCCAAATACCTGTTTTATATTCTATATCAAGTCCTTTTTCAAGAAATTCTCCTTCAGACTCAACAATACTTGAAGAATTAAGCAATTTCCAATATCCTACCTTTTTGCCATTATGCATTTTTCCTTTTCCTAACAATGTTCCATCATCGTGATAAAGAGTAATTTCAGCATCTAATCCTTCTTGATTAATTTCTTTATTTAACAATAGAGCATCTGGATAGAACATGTTCATTTTCGAATAATTCTGATTTCTACTACCATTAAGAACCAACGGTCTTTCCATCTTAAAAATATAGGCTAGTTTCCCATTTTCAAAATAACCTTTTAAATCTAAGTCATAGTCAACTTTTAGTTCATATTCAAAGTCTGCTCTTACCTGCCTAAGCATCTCATATATAGGGACAACTGAAGCAACACTTCCACTCTGATAATAAGTTTTTAATGTTCCAATTCCTTTATAAGGCTTACCATCTTTAAATTCAACACTATCTTCGCTAAATCTATGTTCCTCAATTAAAACACCTTTATCATTGAAAAACTTCCGTTTTCCAATAATTAATCCATCTTTCCAGTCAGCTTGTTCCTTAATTTTGCCATTAGGATACTTTATCTCCTGATATGTTTTAAAATATTCTCTTCCTGTTTGAGCAAAAATTGATAGACTACTCAAGATAAGAAGCTTTGCGATAAATGGTTTGAGATAATTCATAAGGTTATTATGTTTGAAGTTTAACTTCGTTGAGCTCGCAAGCTCGGTTGAAGTTTAAGGTTTAACTTCGTTGAGCTCGCAAGCTCGGTTGAAGTTGCTACGCTGTTAAATCCTAAATCTTTAAATTCTTAAATTTCTAAATCTTTAATATTCTTTACCAACAAATGACAAAATACCAACTGCACAACCTTCTTCTCCATCTTTAAATGAAATATAAATGTTATATACACCAGATTTTTTACAATAAAAGTCAAAGCCTTTATAATTTTTCCCGGTTGCCATATTATAGGTACTACCCAACATTTGTTCAGCATCAAATAATTGAACAATTGCTTCTCCAGCAAACTCAGTTGCATTACATGAATTAAATCTGTAAGTAGTATTTTTACTTAGAGCTACTTGATATTTTGCAACTGGAGCTGCTTCTTTCTTTTTTGCTTTTTTCAATTTAACCTTAAAATCTTTGATATAAGTTGCTCCATTATTATCAAGAGCACAAACATTTACTAGTTGATCATTACATTGACCAAAGCTAAAATTTGAAATGATTGTAAATAATATAATTATTAAAATATTTATTGCTTTCATTTTATATTTTTTTTTCAGATTATAAACTTATTAATTTAGATCTAGTTGCTTCGGTAATTGATATAATATCAGCTAACTGTTGATCTGTCATTTCTACTACACTTGTTTCGTTTTGTACAATTACAAGCATTCCATCTTTTTCGACTGCCTCTGGCTCACCTTTAATATAAGAAATCTTAATATCGGCATACCTTTCTTTAACAGCCTCAATATCTGCTATTAATGAAGCAAAATTTGGATCTGATTTATAATTTCTTAAAATAATTAATAAATCATTAATAATTATTTTTTGATCTCCTATTCGTTCAGCTAAATCTTTATGTTTATTTTCTTTAACTACTTGGCTAGCAATATACAATCCTTCAATCCAAAGACCAGTAACAATAAGTGCACTGATACTTGTTCTATCACTTTCACGAAGATATGAATCCATATTATTAAATGACTGTGTTGAAATAAAAATTAATGAGTCTAAATTTTCATTATTAACAGATAATCTTTTTAAAGTGCTAAAATCAAAAAACTGACCTATTTTTAATTCATCAGCAATACTTTTTATTGTTGATAAATTTCCTAGAACTGAACCAGTTTTATTGTACATATTTAGATAGCCTAAATCAGCACCCAAAATTCCTAATCCAATTGCACGTTTAAAATTTGAATCATATTTTTCAATATCATCAGTTTTACAGATATATTTCTGAGAATAAGGCATTCCGGTTGAACGAATTAATGAAGCAATTTCAACAGGTGAAGAAATATTTTGAATCATATTTTCCATGACTTCTTCAGAAATTTGTAAAGGTTTACCATTCTTAACAGAATCTGGAATAGTCAAATCCTGACTAACATCATTTGTGTTAGAACTATTACATGCAGATAAAATAATTACTGCAGATAAAAAACTAAAAAAGCGTTTTCTCATATCATCTAAAATTAATTATTATTTTTTACTTTTTTAAATCTTTCAGATAAGACTAATGTTTTCTTTAATAAATCAAAACTTAGTGCAATATACAGAAAAATGGTCATAGACCAAACTACGATTAAATTAAACCAATATGTATCAATTGATTTATCCATAAAATTTTTGTGAGGAGCAAAAAAATGAGATCTAAAATTAAAATAACCTCGTTTAATTGGATCCTGAAATACAGGGTCAATTTGCTGTATGAGCTCATTGTTGTATCTCATAATCTTATTCTTTTCATAAACCTTTTTTGCAATATCGGCTACACTTTCATTAAAATAAGCATCTTTTTTACTTCTATATAAATCTTTCTGGGTTGTTAACCAATAATTTATCAATGTTTCTTTTTCGTTATAAGCGTCTTTAAATAAATCTCTATAATGCTTGGTAACATTGTCTAAGTAGTCTTTTACAATAAATGCCACAAAACTATTGAAAGAGTCAGCATGCAACTTATTAATCATACCAAAATGAATATTACAATCTGCCTCTAATTTTTCAATTTCATTTCTTAATAAATCTAATTTTTGATGCTTTACATTCATAGAAGAGTCAGATTTATCTTTAATATCCCTCAAACACTCGTTTGTAATATCCTTTAATTCAGGAATATAATATACTTGATAAAAATCAGCTTTACTTTCTTTTTTTTCAATTTCATAAAAATATTTTTCGTATCCATTGTTTTTAAACTGATTTACTAAAAGAGACTCATAAACCCATTTTGAAGGCATAAATTCTGCTACAAAAGGAACTGTGCCTGCTGTACCTAATTTTCTATTTAATTTATCGAAACTAAACATTGCTCCTCCAAGTATCATTTGAGGAATTAGTAAAAGTGGAATTAAAATATAAATTGTTACTGCAGAATTAAAACTCGCAGAGATATTTAAACCTAATACATTAGCAAAGCAAGAAACTGTAAATAATGCAAACCAATAGTCAAAATACATTTCCTTAATACCAAGTATGGAATTTCCGACTAAAACAAAAAGAACTGTTTGTAAAGCCGACAAAAGAAACAATATTCCAATTTTTGATATTAAATAGCTTTGTTTGCTTAGGTTTAGGAATGCTTCTCGTTTTAGGATTTTCCGATCTCTAAAAATTTCCTCGGCACTAACAGTTAAACCTAAAAACAACGAAACAATTATACACATAAATATATATGGAGGAATATTTTCATTATCTCTGAAAATATAAACATCTGATGCTGGATCTGCAATATATCTAATGATATATGATAATATTAGTCCTAGAAGTGGAGCCTCTAGTAAATTTAAAAGTACATATTGAGTGTTGCTAACTTTAGACAGAAAATCTCTTACTGTATATATTCTTAATTGCTTTATTTTTGAAGGAATATTTAAGCTTGCTGGAGGTGCAACTTCTTCAATTTTTGCTTGTTCTGCAATAATATTTTCTTTAAATCTTTCTTCCCAACGTTTTGGAGTTACTTTTCTATTTATTGTATATTTTCCGAATTCATCAACAATTCTTGCCTCAATAATATTAAAAATTGTTTCAGGATTGACATTTCCACAAATTGCACATTCTCCTTGTTCGCTATTTATCTGATTATCTATTCGTTTGAAATACATTACAGCCTCAACAGGATTTCCAATGTATATCATGTAACCGCCTGTATCTAGTATAATTACACGATCAAACATTTTATAAATATCTGATGAAGGCTGGTGAATTACTACAAATATTAATTTACCTTTTAAAGATAATTCTCGAAGTAAATCCATTACATTTTCCGAATCCCTCGACGAAAGACCAGATGTAGGTTCATCAACAAATAAAATTGCAGGTTCTCTAATTAATTCAAGTGCAATATTTAAACGTTTACGCTGACCTCCGCTAATAGTTTTATTAAGAGGCGAACCAACTTTTAAGTGACTAATTTCGGCTAAACCTAAATTAATTAATGTTTTATTTGCTAAATCAGTTAATTCTGATTCAGTTTTATTTTTGAAACAAAGTTTTGCGTTATAATAAAGGTTTTGAAAAACTGTTAACTCTTCAATAAGCAAATCGTCTTGAGGAATATATCCAATTACTCCTTCAATTTTTTTCTTATCTGTATGAAGATTAACTCCATTAATCAAAACATCACCACTAGTAGGTGTTTCAATGCCTGATAATACATTTAATAAAGTAGTTTTTCCAGCACCACTTGCACCCATTATTGAAATTAAACGACCTTGATTTTCAGAGAAATTAATATTTCTTAATCCAAGATTTCCTTTTTTGAATTTGTAAGAAATATCTTTTACAGAAAATGAAATTTTTAGAGCAGATTTATCTGATAAAAAAGTAGCAATTACATCGCTATAATAAATTGGTTTACCTTTTGGAAGCTTAATTGTACTACCATTTGCAAACAAATAAATTCGCTGATTATTAATAGGAAGTCCATTAAGTAATAAATCTTGCTTCCCTGCATATCTTAAGAAATATAAATCTTCATTTAAAATTTGAAGTATTAAGATATTTCCATCAAGGGATTCAGTTTTTAGACATCTGCAATCGTCGCATAATGTATCGTTATCATTAATAACAAGAATACTTGAAGAAGAAATTGTTTCGGGATTAGGATCCTTAATGAATCTCTCAATTAATTTATTGTCGTCTTTTGAAATATTAAAAACTTCAGAGGCTGTATCAATTATTGCTATTCGTTGTTCGGTTTGTTTATTTCCAGCATTTATTAATTCATTCATTCTTACTAAAACAACTACTTTTTGCTTTTGAGTAAGTGTTTTATTAATTTTTTTACATATTCCGAGTACACGTACAGAATCTTTTACTGATGTAAGCTTCTTTTTCTTTTTAGGTTCATCTTCAGAATTTTCGGTTTCGGGTTCAGAAATTTTATCTAATTCGGCAAATTCAGAAAATAATGCAAAGTATTTAGCAACATCGTCGTCGTTAACTTGTTGTTTAAGAAAAATTCGGACATACTCAACCTCATTCACTTCAACACCATCGTCTTGTTTTACGATAAGTGCAAAAAGTTGCATAAGGGCTTTTAATATTTCTTCACTCATTTAAATAAATTCCAAATTACTTTTCTTAAATAAAATACGAAAATAAATATTTAATACGAAACTTTCTCAAATGGAACATCTACTATTTCAGAATATTCTTCGCCAGCTTCTTCCATATCTTCATCGTCAGAAGGATAATGCCATTTAATAAGAACTTCTTTACCATCATTTGCCATTTCTTCTAATTGCATTAATATATCTAATATAATTTTTGAAGAAGCTGTATTGAAATAAGTTAATTTAAAGTCGAAAACTGTTTTAGGATTTGCATTTTCTGCATATTCTGCCATCCAATCTAAAATTGGTTTATAAAATGCAGAAACATCTTCTGGTAAAGATCTTCCAGACATTTCAAATTTTCCAGTTGAAGCATCTAAAATGACACTTGGCACATCGTCAGTTCCTGTAATATTTATTTTATCCATAATACTAATTTTTTAATTTTAAGAGTTTCTACTAACTGTTGATTTTAATACAAAGAAAGATGTGTTTTCGGTTACTTCGATAAAGTCGTACTGCAATTTTTCACCTGTCTTTCGAGCAATATCAATAAATCCAAGACCAGCACCTCCTTTATCTGAAATTGAACCTGCTTTAATTTGAGTTTTATATAATTCTTTCAAACCTTCTTTATCAAGAGTATTAATATTTTCAAGCATTTTCTTCAAACCATCAAGTTTTGAATGGTCAATAAAATTTCCAGTAATAACGTTATATTTATCTTCTGATTTACAAATTAAGAAAATTCCTCTTTTAATTTCCGGTTCTCTAATATCTTCGGCATCTGCATGTTTTCCAATATTTTGAAGACATTCAACCATTACATGAAAAACTCTTTTTGAAACAGAACTAGATTCTTCATGTTTTTCTAGGCTAGTTTCTGTCATAGAAGTAAAAGCTTTCATAATTTGGTGAGTTATTTCGCCTTCATAGATTAAACTAATTTGGCTTTCAATTGGGGCATAATTCTTATTGTAAATATGATCTAAAAACCCTCTAATAGTAGTAATTTTGTTCATTTTATCTAAAATTATTTTTACTAAATTTCTAATCCTATTAATAACACATCATCAATTTGTTTATTATCGCCTTGCCAATATATAAAATCATTTGACATGTGTTCTGCTAATTTTTCTATTGTATAATCATTCTTTTCTTGAATAACTTCTCTAACTCTTCTGGTTGAATATTTTTTACGTTCAGGGCCTCCAAGTTGATCGCTTAATCCATCGGAGAAAATAAAGAATTTATCTCCTGAAATTAAGTTTATTTTATGATTTGTAAAATCATTTTCGGTTTTACCTTTAAGTGGTATTCCTCCAATTGCCTTTTTATCACCTTTTATTTCTTCAAGATTATTATCACGTAACATTAATAATGGACGATGTGCTCCTGAATATTCTAATATATTATCATTAACATTAATTTTTAGTAGGGCTATATCCATTCCATCACGAGCTTCTGCATCTGGTGACTCCTGACGTAAAGTATGCCTAACTCCAATATGAAGTTCATCAAGTATTTCAGCTGCTGATTGTATTCTTTCTCTATCGACAATATTATTTAATAAAAAATAACCAATTAATGATAACATAGCTCCAGGAACGCCATGTCCAGTACAATCTACAACTGCAATGTATATAAATTCATCTTTTTTAAAGAACCATGGAAAATCTCCACTTACAACATCTTTTGGTCTGTAAAAAATAAAAGATTTTCGAATATACTCTTGCAAAAGCTTGGTATTAGGCAATATTGAAACCTGAATATGCTCTGCATAATTAATACTTTCGGTGATTTTCTTATTTTTTTCTTGTATCTCAATTTCTATTTGTTTCCTTTCAGTAATATCGTGAGCAACAAATAATACAGATTCCAGAATATTATCTTCATTAAACTCAGGAATTGCATTAACCATCATTATTTTAGTTCCCTTAACTGTTGGAAAAATTAACTCAATTTCTTGCTTCTTATTTTTGTCTTTAATTAACTCAATTGTTGACTTAAAAAAATTAACTACTTGCTCTTCTAATCCCAAATTTTCGATTTGCTTTTTAAGTAAATTTCTTGTTTTAATATCAGTATAATATTGCATCATTGGGTTGACATAGAATATTTTTCCATCAAGCCCAAATCTAATAATAATATCAGGACTATTTTCAGACAAAGACTGCATCTGACCTCTCATTCGCTGTTCTTTCTCGGCAATTTTATTTTGAGTTATGTCTCGGGTATTTAATATAACACCGTGAATTGCAGGATCTTTCAGCAAATTTCTTGTTGTTGTTTCAAGCCAAATAACATTTCCATCAGGCTTATTATATAAAAATTCTGCGGAGGGAGTTTTCCATGGATGAATTATTACATCTTTAAAAATAGCCTCTATTTTATTTTGAGCATCAGATTCAATTCTTTCAAAACCATTCTTGCCAATTATATCTTCAGCTTTATAACCTAATATTTTTTCAACAGATGGACTTTCATAAGTAACAGTACCATCTTCGTCATAAATTGATATTACTTCTGATGCATTAACTAATAGCGAATGTAAACGATTTTGGGCATTTTCAATTTCCTGAACTTTACTATTTAACTCAATATTAGCAACTTCTATCATTTCCTTAGTTGCTTTCATTTCATCTGCGTTCTCCTTTAATACTTCTTCGTTATGTTTTAATTCTTCAGTTTTTCTTTGAGATTCTAATAACAAGTGTCTTGTTTTAGCATTAACCTTTAAATTGAAAATTGTACGAGCAATTATAAAACTAACTTCCTCAACTAATTTTATTGTAAGCTCAGAAATTTCAGCGGTAGAAGCAAATTCTATAACTCCTTTTAAATTTTCTTCACTCACTAAAGGTACTATAAGAATACTTTTTGGTTTTATATCACCTAATATTCCTGAAGTAATTGTAACATAATCGTCAGGAATTTCTGTTCTATAAATTGTACCCATTTCAAATGCAGCTTGCCCAATTAAACCTTCTCCAATTGCAAATTCTTGATTTATATATTTTCTTCTATTATAAGCATATGTAGCAACATTTACAAGTTTCTGTTTATATTCATCATAGATGTAAACAGCACCTTGTACTACATTTATATATTTTATTAATGTGACTAAAGTTTCGTTTGATAATGCTTCAACATTATTATAGAGTCTCAAAATATTTGAAATTTGCTCTTTTCCTCTTGCTATCCAATTTAATTCACTTTCCTTTTTGTTATTATCTAATAAATTTTTACGCATTTTTAAAAGTGATTTTTGAAGAATATCTTCTTCAAAAATTTTTAATTCTGAAATATCAAAATCACCACTTCCAAATTTTGAAGCAAGCTTGGCATTTTTATTTATTATTTTATCCTTCAGATTAATAATACTTTCATAATTACTTTTTATAGATTGAATTCGATAATGCAGATTTGCAAAAATAAGTGCCAAAGTTATTGGTAATACATCTATAAAAAATAGTTCGAGATGATTTTTATGTATTGTCCATATTGAAGAGAATGAAATATCTAGTCCTTCAATTTGCAATTTAATAAACCAAAAGATTAAAAGAATTATGCTAAATATAAAAAGTAAAGCAATTACATTTTTTTTACTTTCTCTAAAAAAGTTGCTCTGCTCTTTAATAATATTATTATCTAAATTACTCATTTTATTAAACTACTTCTATATTTTTAAATTTAGATAATCGTGAAAACAGAACTTTGAAAAATTCAATTTCTTCATCTGTAAAAGCAACAAAAGATGACATTTCTACAACACCTTCAATATTTTTATCAATTAAAATTGGAAATATAGCTAAACATGAGGGTTGTGCAGTTCCTAAACCTGATACGATATTAAAATATTTTTCTTCTAAAGAGAAAAGTACTATTTCTTTTTTATTTTTTGCAACTTGTCCATTTAGTCCTTCTCCAACTTTAAAAGAAGATATTTCTTCTAATAATATTGCATAATAAGAATTTGGTACATACGTTTCAGATATTTTGTCATATATATAAAAAACGGCACTTGTTAATTCAATAATTTTAGAAATTTCTAAAAATATTTTTTTAGAAATATCATTCAAATCCTTGCATTCATCAAAGTTTTTAATAAACTCTTCAAAAGAAACCTTAAAAGTATTTTCAGAAATTGAATTTTCTTTCTTTTCTGCTTCCATTCTGGAAATTTGGGCATTAGCCTCTGAATATGATCTTTGCAACACTTTCTCCTCTATGCTCCACTTAGTCATGCTATTATATAAATATATCATTAATATTCCCGAAAAAATAAAATTTCCAATAAAGAAAACAAAAAATATTAATTGAAGGTTGTTATTAGCATTTTCAATGTTATAACTTAATAAATTATTATATAAATATGAAAACAAAACAATACTAAAAATAATGCTTAATAGTAAAATCGTTGTAACAATATTTCTTACTTTACTAATATTCTGCATATTGTATATTTTTAGAAAGACAATTTATTATTTGATTTATATCATAACAATTATCGCCACCAATTATTTCAGTATAGCACGAACAATCACAATTTATTTTAGAGTCCTGATTATTACATATTAATACTTTCCCATTTACAGATTTTAATTTTTTCAATCCAAATATTCCTTCTTTTAAACTATTTGGAAAAACAATTGCCGTAATATTTTGTTGAAATTGCTCAATAAAAGATAACAAACTTAAATCTATTGAAGGTTGATGATAATATTTTGTGTATTCTCTTGATAAATAAAAAGTTTTATTACTAGTTAAGAAAGTATGAACAAATGGTGCTGCAACATATATTTTACCATTTTCGATAATTTCATCCGCTTTAGGATTAACAATTTTATGATTATTATCACTGGACAAATAATTAATAAAATTTACTTTATTTGCTTTAACATATGGAATGCAAATAAATATTGGAAAATCAAAGTTCTCGGGCAAACTATCAAGAATTGACTTGATAAAATGCAGACTAGATTTTTCTGCTCCTATAAACAATATATTGTTTTCTTTTTTCAAAAAATTACTTTAAATAATTGTCAATAATAAACAAAAGTTTTTCAATATTAAATGGCTTTGAAACTACATCAACAAAACCAAGATTTTTAAATTCGTGAACAGTAGTTGAAACAACATCAGCAGTTTGAGCAATAATCTTAATATTATTATTTGTGTTCATAATTATTTTAGCGGTTTCTTTTCCGTTTATACCAGGCAAATGAATATCCATTAAAATAAGTTCAATTTTTTCGTTTTTACAAATATTTATAGCTTCGTCGCCATTATTTGCTACAAAAAAATGTAAACCAGAACCATCAATTATTTCAGCAAATAAATCCTGAGTGTCCTTATCGTCATCAACAAATAATATAGATTTTCCTTTCCAGTTAAATTCTTTTTTCTGATTATTGGGAAGTTTATCAACTATTATAGATTCAATTGATTCGTTATGAATTGATTTATCAGGAATAGTAAAATAAAACTTTGAACCTACATTTTTTTGCGACTCTACTCCTATTTTGCCTCCGAGTAAATTTATTAATGATTTAGAAATTGCCAAACCTAAGCCTGAACCTCCATAATTTCTTGTAATTGAACCATCTTCCTGTCGAAATCTCTCAAATATAAGACTTTGAGCTTCTTCCGGGATTCCGATTCCTGTATCTTCAACAAAAAACTTAATAAAACCATTATCACTTTTTGAACAGCCAATAACGATATTTCCTTTTGAAGTAAATTTAATTGCATTACCAACTAAATTCGAGATTACTTGTTTAAATCTTACTAAATCGGAACTAATTTTTTTATTATATAATCCCTCACCAATTTCCAATCTTAATTCAACTGAATTTTTAGCTAGTCTCGAAATTTCTAATTGAAACTGTTCAAATAGTTCAGTCAATATACTCCCAATGATAAAATCCTCGCAATGTACAGATATTGAATTAGTTTCAATTCTTGAAATATCTATAATATCATTAATAAGTGCATTTAAAGAACGGCAATTTAAGTTTATATATTCAACATATTTTTCTCTTTTTTCTGGCTTTATTTCAGCTTTTTTCAATAATTCAGCAAACCCAAGAATTGCGTTCATAGGAGTTCGAATTTCGTGGCTCATATTTGCAAGAAATGCTGATTTTAATTTATCGCTTTCCTCCGCTTTTTGTTTTGCTATTATTAATTCCTGTTCAGTTAATTTTCGATAAATAGCTAATGCAAAAATGTTCGCAATTTTCTGAACATTTTTCAAATCATTTTCAGTAAATCCGGTTTCTTTGTTAGCTAAGTAAATACTACCTATACTTTTTTTGTTTACAATAGCTGGAATTGATAAACAATTAAAAATAATATTGTGATTTTTAGGAAGTTCAGGATATTGAGTAAATTCGGATAAATTATTTGAATAAAAAGAATCATTAATATTTAATGAATGTCCTAAAATTGAATTATATACACCATTTGAAAGTGGAATTATAACCTTGGTATCATCATTTAACGAACGTGAATTATCATTATTTAAAGCAAAAAAACTACACTCAAGGTTTGAAGTATCCTGATTAACTAAAGATATTAATCCACTTAATGATTTTGATATCGAAATACATGATTCAACAGTAAGTACTGATATCTCATCAATTGAAATATCTGGTTTTAAAAACTCTTTACTAATATACGCAATAGCCTCATTAACTTCTTCTTGAGAATTTAATTTTTTTTGAATTAATTTCTGTTCAGTTATATCCTCTTTTATTGCAATATAATTAATAATACTTTTTTTTTCATCAAAAACGGGAGAAATAATTGCTCTTTCCCAGAACAATTCGCCGCTTTTCTTTTTATTTAAAAATTCACCAGTCCAAATGTTTCCATTTGAAATAGTAGTCCATAAATTTGAATATGCCTCAGCTGGCAAAAATTCTGTTTTTAAAATCTTCGGATTTTGCCCAATTGCTTCATCATAAGTATAACCTGTTGTTTCTGTAAATTTTTTATTTACAAATTCAATCTCACCTGTTAAATTAGTAATAACAATAGTATTAGGACTTTGCTGAACCGCAGTTGATAATCTATTAAGATTTACATTAGAATTTTTAATTATGGCTTCATTTTCAATTTTTTCTGTAATATCATAACAAGCTCCTATATATCCAAAGAATTCATTATTAAAAGAGAAAAATGGTCTTCCATAATCAATAATATTTCTATATATTCCATCATGTCTTCTTAATCTATATTCTAATGTAAATGGAATTCTTTTATTGAACGAATCAAGATACTTTTCCAGACAATTATTTAAATCTTCTGGATGAATACCTTCAGCCCATCCATCTCCAAATTCTTCATCCATTGATCTCCCTCTGAACTGCAACCATGCTTTATTAAAATAATCGCATTTAGCGTTTATTCCTGAACGCCAAATCAGTGCTGGAAAATCATCTAAAAGTTTTATATAGAATTCTATATCTTGAATATTCAAATCTTTCATTTAGAGCATGGTATTAGGATTTCATATTCATTTCCTGAAATTGAATTTTCTAAAACACTAAAGTTTATATTAATTAATTTAAACAAAGAAGTTAAGTTATCAATTAATTGATTACGAACATCTACATTTTTATTTACAGAGTCATCATAAATCTTTATAATATTACTATTATTTGAATTATAAATAGATATTACAATTTTTGATTTACTATCATTTAATAAAGAATTAAAAAATAGTAGAAATAAGTATGATAAATATTGCGAATCGGTTTTACTAATTAAATCTCCTGAATAATTTTTTTCAATTAAAATGTTATTCTCTTTAACTTTTGATTCAAATACTTTTAATACTTTATCAATTACAGATATAATATTAATGTTAGTATTCTCAAAATCATACTGTCCAAATAAATTGTTAAATAATACAGCTTTATTTAAAAAATCGTTAATCGTGTTATATTTAATATGACTTGTATCATCGTCGATTTTAAAGCTATTTACAGAATCATTTAAAAAGTTTTTTATTAAAATATTAATTAAAAAACCATTGATTTGTTTAACATCTCTTGACTCATCAGACACATGTTTAAGTCTTAAAGCCATATTAGCTCTTGAAATTATCTCGTCAATATCAATTGGTTTTTTGATATAATCTACAGCTCCTAATTCAATAGCTTTCTTAACGTCTTTTGTTTCGACTTTAGCAGTAATTACAATAACTGGAATTCGTCTTTTTTCGTTGTCTTCCTTCAATTTTTCAAGAACTTCAAATCCATTCATTTTCGGCATCATTATATCTAAAAGAATTAAATCAAATTTTTCTTCATTAATATATTTTAATGCTTCTTTTCCATTTGTTGCTATTATTGCCTCATAGCCTTGATCAGCTAAAATGCTCTGAATTAACAGATTATTAGTTGCAGAGTCATCAACAATTAATATTTTTGGATTTTTTATCATATTGTAAAACAAATTATTTATTTCCATTGCAAAGTTAATTTACATAATATTACAAAAATAAAATATTATTGTTAATATATCATTATCATAAAATATAATAATCATAAAAAATATTGATATAAATCAATATTTTTAATTACATTTATATTGCAATATTATAAATATAACAATATTTTTACAAGAAATTTATTACAGCAATGAATGATTTTCCTTCAAAAATAAATTGTCCCAAAGATTGTAACTGTGTTTTCAAAAATAT
>MEND01000155.1:19532-21189 GCA_001768975.1 Bacteroidetes bacterium GWA2_31_9
ATATATATTGAAGGTGTAAATGGAAAGCAACAAGTACTATATCTATCAAATAATCAGGACTTAATTGGTCATATATCATTATTCTATGATAATTCCAGTATTGCAAGTGTTTCAGCATTAACAGACACAACTGTTTGTTTAATAAATCACGAAACTATTAAATATTTTTTAACTAAAGCACCAGCAATGTCTAGTTTAATTATTTCTAATATTAATAAACATAACCATATTATTTTCAATCGCATAATATCTCTTACTCAAAAACAAATGCACGGAAGAGTTGCCGACACTCTTTTATATTTATCAAAATTATTGAATGATTCTGCTGAAATAGATCTTCCATTGACTAGGAAGGAATTAGCCGAATTATCGGGTATGACAACAGAAAGTTTTATTAGAATTTTAACTGAATACAAAAATGATGGAATAGTGGTTTTAAATGGTAAAAAAATTGAAATTAAAAGCTTTCCATTAATAGCAAAACTTAGTCAAATAGGTTAGATTACCAGCTTCCACCGGCTCCACCTCCTCCAAAACTACCTCCACCAAATCCACCAAAACTACCACCACCACTGGAGAAATTACTCCATCCGCCTCCACTGCCCATTCCTCCAATAAACATTCCTCCAGTTCCAATATGACCAGCACCAGAGCTTCCTCCTTTTTTATTTTTGACTGCTATAATAATAAAAATTATTACAATTATTATTATTATGATGATGGTAGAGTTGCTACCTTTTTTATCATAATCTTTTGCTGTAAATTCGCCTTTGGTAATTGACATTAATGTATTCACAGCATTAGCAATTCCAGTATAATAATCGTTTTGTTTAAATGAAGGAATCATTTCATTTTCTACAATATTTTTAGCAGTTGCATCTGGCACTGCTCCTTCTAAACCATAACCAGCAGCAATAAAAGCTTCTCCTTTTTCTTCAGCAGTTTTTGGTTTAACTAATACAACTATTCCATTATTTTGTCCTTTTTGCCCTACTCCCCACTTTTCGCCCAAAGTGTATGCAAATTCTGACTTTTCATAACCATTTAATGATTTGACTATTACAACAGTTATTTGAGTCGAAGTTTCTTTATTAAAATTATAAAGAGTTGTTTCTAATGTTGAATTTTGATTTGCATCTAAGATTCCAAAAAAATCGTTTACTAATTTTGGAGGCGATGGTCGTTCTGGGAAATCTTGACTAAATGCGGAAAAGCTTAATGAAAGAAAGTAAAACGTAAAAGTAAATAAGTATAAATTAAAAGGTATAAGGTATTTTCTCATTGTTAAATTGTTAAATTGTTTCATTTCTTCATTCTTTGAATTTGGTAATTGGAACTTGGAATTTGAGACTTGGAATTTGGAACTTAATACTTGGAACTATTCCCCGAATGATATTTCATTAGATAATTCATTAACATCGTCATTTTGATAAGGAAAGTAATGCTTTAATTTTTCGCCTGATTTTATAATTCCTACACAAAGTCCATCAACAAAATTTCCTTGTGAGAACCTGATTTTCATTTCGTCTTTAATACTTTCCCAAAAGTTCACTTCAACTTTTTGATTTATTCCAACATCTCCAATTATTGCAAATTTTTTATCTTCAATTGCGAGATAAATCAAAACTCCGTTTCGCAATTCGGTTTTGTGCATTTT
>MEND01000155.1:21479-24395 GCA_001768975.1 Bacteroidetes bacterium GWA2_31_9
TTAAACAATATAACAATTTAGCAATGTAACAATCTAACTTCATTCTTTAAAACTCAACTTTAGGAGCTTTGTCTGCACCTTCAATTGCTTTAAAATACTCTTTTGGTTCAAATCCAAACATGCTTGCCCACATATTTTTAGGAAACTTCTTAATATAAGTATTATAATCTTGAGCAGCTTCGTTGAATTTTTTTCGTTCTACAGAAATTCTATTTTCTGTGCCTTCAAGCTGAGCTTGTAACTCAAGAAAATTTTGATTTGCTTTTAAATCAGGATATTTTTCAACAACCATCATAAGTCTAGATAATGCTGATGATAAACCATCTTGAGCTTGTTGAAATTTCTGAAAGGTTTCTGCATTTAAATTATTTGCATCAATATTTACTGATGTGGCTTTTGAACGAGCTTCTACAACACCGGTAAGTGTTTCTTTTTCATGCTCCGCATAACCTTTAACTGTTGCAACTAAATTAGGGATTAAATCGGCTCTTCGCTGATAAACATTTTCGACTTGTGCCCACATTCCTGTTACTCCTTCACTCTTTGAAACCATTGAGTTATAAGTTCCAATAGAAGAGAAAACCATAAACAATACAATAATAATTATAACTCCAATTACTATAAGACTTTTTTTCATGTTAAATATTCTTTTTAAAATTTCATCAAATTTATTAATAATATATCATATACCTATTAATTTTTTATTATTTTTAACACCCTTTTTAAAAATGATTTATTTTATAACTTAATACATTTATTATGAGAAAATTTTTACTTTTAATTTCAATTACGTTTTTAACATTTAGCATGTTAAAAGCTCAAAATCTATTAGTTAATGGAAATTTCGAAGCTTGGACAGGAAATGTTCCTGATAGTTGGACAACTATTGAAACAGGAATTATTGTTGGTCAATCAACTGACACAGTACATGGTGGGACAAGTGCTATGAGAGCAAATTGCATTACTACATCACAAGGGAGTACTGATTTCCGTCAGACTATTAATGTTTCTACTGGTTTAACTTACAATATTTCTGTTTGGTTTTATCATATTGACACTACTTTACAGGTTACACTTTATGCTGGAGCTTTTACAAATTTATATTCTGACAACCTTGTGGTTAATGGATGGCAAGAATTAACTTATTCATATACTGCATCAACAACTGGTGGAGTTGAATTTGGGTTACGTTTTTATGATCAACCTGGATTTGCAACATCTTCAATAGTTTATGTTGACGATTTTAGTATAACTCAGGCAGTATCTTTATCTCCAGTAATTTCAAATATTACTACAAATCCAACAGTTCCAACATCTAGTGACGCTGTTAATATTTCAGCCTCTATTACTGATACTGATGGTACAATATCATCTGCATACTTATATTGGAGTGCTAATAATATAACTTTTGATTCTATTGCAATGAATAATACTACTGGTAGTACTTATACTACAGCCTCAACTATTCCTGCTCAAGTATTAGGAACAATTGTTTATTATTACATTAAAGCAACTGATAATAGTTCAAATCTAACAACATCAGCAACTTATTCTTATAATTTATCTCGATTAGCTTCTGGCGACGTAGCTATAGTTCAATACAGATACGATGCGGAAGATGGTTTTTCATTTGTTGTTTTAAAAAGCTTTACTGATTCTGTAAAAATTAAATTTACTGATAATGCATGGGGAGGCTCATCTCTTGCTACAAATGAATCAACAATTACATGGACAGCACCAGCAACAGGAATTAATGCAGGAACTGTAGTTACTATTCAAAATAATACTGGCGTTGATGTTGGAACAGTTTCAGGCACTTTTAGTGGTTTATCAACTACAGGTGATAATATATTCGCTTTTACCGGAGATGTATCTAATCCAACATTTATTTTTGGCTTATCAACATTACCTTGGCTTACCACTGGTGCAGTAAATACAAACAATTCTTATCTTCCATCTAATTTAACAAATGGAGTTAATGCAATTGCATTTAGTACTGAAAATGATAATGGTTTTTACAATGTTACACCAATATCAGGTGCTACTTCAACTATTTTAGCTAGTATTTGTAACGAATCAAACTGGTTATTTGATGATGATGGAATTACTAATCCTTTCCAATTATCATCTTTCTGGTCAATTACAGTTGGTAAAAATATGATTTCAAACACACAAAATACATCAATTTATCCAATACCTTCTAACGATAAAATCTTTATCGACAACATTAATGGTTGCGATAAAATTGTTGTATCAAATATAATAGGACAACCAGTTGCAAATATTAAAGTTGATTCAAAGTTTAATAATGAAATCAATATTGAAAATTATAAAAATGGTGTTTATATTATTCAATTATATAAAAACAATAAAACTGTTTTGACAAAACGAATAATTAAAAATTAAATATGAGGGGCTTATGCCCCTTTTTTTTTCACAAAAAATATTTTTATGGCAATAAATGATATATTCGGCAAAAAACTTAATGTTATAAATATTGGAATTGAATCTTTTAAAGAAAATATTGAATCATCGGGTGGAAATGCAATTCAACTAGATTGGAAACCGCCTGTAGCTGTTGATTCTGCAATTTTTAAAACAATTCAAAGCAAAAAAGAACAAATTGAAATTGCTAATAAAAAAGCATTAGAAATTATTCTTAATGGCAAACCAATTTTGGTCGGCATGGATATAGCAATAAATGTAATTCCGGGAATGAAAAAAAATCTTATTTTACATTCAGGACCACCAATTACATGGGACAAAATGTGCGGACCCACAAGAGGTGCTATTATTGGAGCTTTAATTTATGAAGGTCTTGCAGTAAATCCAGAAGAAGCCGAAAAACTTGCATCATCGGATAAAATTGAATATTCACCTTGTCACGAACATGCTTCTGTAGGTCCAATGGCTGGA
>MEND01000155.1:24406-24681 GCA_001768975.1 Bacteroidetes bacterium GWA2_31_9
ATCAATGCCTGTTTTTATTATTAAAAATGAAAGCTATGGAAATTTAGCATACTGTACTTTAAACGAAGGACTTGGCAAAGTTTTACGTTACGGAGCTTTCAGCCAAGAAGTTATTGACAGGTTGAAATGGATGGAGCAAGTAATGTATCCTATTTTGAAAAAAGCAATTGAAAAAATCGGAAGAATCGACTTAAAAAATATTATTGCTCAAGCACTTCACATGGGCGACGAACTACATAACAGGAATAGAGCAGGGAATTCGCTATTTTACAGAA
>MEND01000155.1:24731-32593 GCA_001768975.1 Bacteroidetes bacterium GWA2_31_9
GCAGTTGTAATGGCTCGTAACGGAACTGAATTTGGAGTTCAACTTGCAGGAACTGGAAATAAGTGGTTTACCGGCAAAGCACCAGTACCAGATGCTCTATATTTTCCAGGTTTTACTAAAGACGATGCCAACCCTGATATTGGCGATAGTGCCATTACAGAAACTGCCGGATTAGGAGGGTTTGCAATTGCTGCTGCACCTGCTATTGTTCAATTTGTTGGAGGAACTGCAAATGATGCTGTAAACTATACTCTTGATATGTATGAAATTACAACAGGCGAAAACAATATGTTTCAAATTCCTTACTTAAATTTTAGAGGAACTCCAACTGGTATTGATATTGTGAAAGTTGTAGAAAAAAATCTAACTCCATTTATTGATACAGGCGTTGCACATAAGAATCCGGGAATTGGACAAGTTGGAGCCGGAGTTGTTAGTGCACCAATTGAACCTTTTAAAAAGGCTTATGAGTTTTTAGGAAGAACTTAATTATGAGCCTACTCCGACAAGACTTTATTTAGCCACATAAACACAAAATTATTCTAAAGATATTGTACTGATAGTCTTTGTTTTATGGAATTTTGAGTTTTGGAGTTTTAGTGGCATACTTCGGAGACGCTCAGTATAAATTTTACTTTTGGAGTGAACTCAACTATTGATATTTTTTAATTATTCCTGCAAGCTCCTCGTAAGTGGTAATTCCCGATTTTTCCCAAACTTTTTTTCCATCTTTAAAAATTAAAAAGTATGGTACAGAGTAAACACTATAAGATTTTGCAAGTTCTGAAGAGCTTTCAATATCAATTTTTTGAACATTAATTTTTGATTTATAATCTTTCTCTACTTTATCAACAATTGGAAGCATTTTTTTGCATGGAGCACACCAAACCGCATTAAAATCGCACAATACAAGTTTATTTGCTTTTAAAATTTTATTAAATTCATCAGATGTCAATCCAGGTGCTGAACTTGCTAAAGCATCATTACTTGCCTCAAGTTTATAACCTTCTCTTTGCCACGATAAAATTCCAGGTTGTAAATTATAAACCTCTTTAAATCCATTGTTTAATAAAATTTTTGCTGCACTAGCACTTCTAGCCCCAGATAAACAATAAACATATATTGGTTTATCTTTTTGAATAAAATTGATTTTTGATTCAAAGGCTCTGTCTGAAATACTTATAGCTGTGGAATTGCTAATATGACCTTTAGCATATTCACCTGATGTTCTTACATCTAAAATAATTCCTTTGCCCGAATCGCATAATTCTTTAAATTTTTTAGCATCAACATTTTCAACTTTTTGTGAAAATGAACATGAACTTACAATTAGCAAGAAAAGACTAAAAAGGTTAAATATTTTCATAATTGAAGATTAAAATATTTACAAATATAGATGTTTACATATAAATATAAAAACATCTATAAGTTCTTTTAAGAAAGTTTAACTTAATTTTGAGTTATTACGATTTGCTTCGCTACAACGTCAATACTCGAACTAATAACCATATTGTATATACCAATTGCAAAATCATTTTTATTAATAATAAAATTGGTATCTGAATCGTTAACCACAATTGATTTTTCTGATAATTTTCTGCCCAATTGGTCATAAATCTGAATATTATATTTATCAGGATATGCAAAATTTATAGTTAAGTTATTGTCATTTATAGGATTAAAAATACTGATATTATTATTTATTTTTACACAATTAGTGCTTATAATTCCAGAAACCGAAGTTGTACCATCAAAGTCAACTTGTAAAAGTTTATAATAAACTGTTCCATCTGAATTTATATTATCGCTATAACTATATTCAATAGGGATATTTGAGTTACCATTCCCATCAATATTTGTAATAGGCTCAAAATTGCTTCCATCTTTACTTCTTTGCAAAATAAACATTTGATTATTAGTTTCGTTTGCAGTTACCCACTTTAATAAAACTTTACTATTTAAACATAAAAATTCAAAAGAAAGTAAATCAATTGGTAAAATTATTGCCCCTTTAGCAATAGCTGCATCCGAAAAACTTGTCATATTTGTTAAAACAGCAGTAACGGGATTTGTGCCAGTACCAGATTGTGTATTATTATTATGATTACCTTGATATGTAACCCATACAGTACCGCTACTGGTTCGTTTAATAATGGTATGCATTGCAGGGTCGGATGCTCCATTTGAATGACCTCTTGAAGTTAATGATATATCGTAATTAATTGTAGTAACATTAGTTGGAACAAATGTCCAGAAGCCATAATCAAGAAGAGTAGTAACACTTGTTCCATTAACAGAAATCCCAGAAGGAGTTGTTCCTGAGTTAGGATTTGTAAATTTTACATCCAAATAAGGATTAGTACCTGAAATTGAATTTACATCAAGCGATGAGTATTCGTATTGAGATGATGTCCCTACTGGAAAATCAAAACCATCACCAGTAGAAATATATCTTCTTAAATTGCCATTTAAATAACTTCCTATAGAATGACCAGTAATTGAAGTAGGTAGTGAATTTTGAACTGTTATCTTGTTTGTACTTGTATTTAAAATCCCATTTGATAAAGTAAGAACACCCAATGTATTTAATTGAATATCATTACTAAGATTTACACCACCATTTGTATTGTTCATTGTAAAGTTACATAAATCAAGTGTTCCTCCTGCATTAATGGTTTGTAAGGAAGAACCATTCATTTCTAAAGTACCCGTTGTACCAAAGTTGGTATATGTTGATGGAGCATTTAATGTTAAATTACCCCCTACTGTTACATAATTACCATTCGTATTCAAAATACTTGTTGATGAAGAAGTTGTGAGTGTTGAACTTGTTTCAATATTTTGATTTAATTGAACACTTCCTGCTGTTTTATTAATTGTTAAACTACTAAATTCAGAAGGAGAAACCATAATACCATCCATAGTTTGAGCAGCAGTGCCTGTCATTGTTACTGACGAACCCGAAACAGCATTTAATGTTCCTTGATTATTAAAATTTCCGGTAATTTCTAAATTTCTTGTTGAATTAATTGTTAATGTTGCTCCTGAGTTTATAGTAATCGATTTACAAATAGCACTATTTGCTGCAATTACAGGTTGATATATCGAAGATGCCGCAATTATACAATCAATTGTAGAAGTTGGAATTGTTGAGCAATTACCCCAGTTTCGTGCATCAAACCAATCAGTACTTGATGCTCCACCTGTCCAAATTAATGGATTTGGAACAGAAAAATTAAAACCATTTGATGAACTGGTAAAATTAATTGTAAAACCAGACTGACTATTTGAAAAATTACTTATTACCAACCAATATACTTCACCATTCAACACAGGAAGTGGCGTTTCGAAAGCAGCATTATATGCTCCAGACGTGTACGTATGACCTGTATATGAATTAGTAGTCGGATTATTTCCACCATCATACAAACCTGTAACTCCTATATAACTATAATTGCATCGAAGCGGTGTAGCTGTATTTGCACTAATATCAGAACAAGTTACAGCTCCAGTGCCTGTTTTTTTCCAAATCGCAAAGTCATAATCTGTTCCATCATTAGTCAATGGTGTTGCTCCAGTAACATCATTTGGCTCAAGACTAAATTTAAGATCTCCATCAGCATTAATTGTTATTTCATACCACGCAGAACCTCTTTCTCCTGAAGCAAGACAATAAGACGTTCCAAAATCACAAGTATTTCCAACAGCTTGATAACCCGGATTTCCAACAGTAAAAGTAGATGCACACATTGGAACCCCTGAAGAACAATCTTGACCAGGAACTGCGGGCCAAGAAGTAGCACCATCAATCCAAACAATTGAAAATGTTCCTAATAAATCAGAATATCCATCAACAACTATATAATATGTTGTAGAAGGAGAAACTGTTACTGTCAATTCTGAATTATCGTATTGACTAGAACCACAAGCTGCTGCATCATCATTACATGCAATTAAAGACATTCCAGAACCACAAGCTCCAGAATATACTGCAATTTGGGTATTTAATAAAGTGCCTACTATTGTTCTTATTTTAATACTAGTTTGAGCTGCTCCTGTTGTTAATAAATACCAAACTGAATTAATAGTTCCATTTGTCCAGCAAGATGGTGCAGTAGGCTCACCTGTAGCTGTTGCACATGAATTATCTCCAGGAGTTAAATCTCCCGAATTAATATTTACAGCAGAACAAGGCAAATCATTAAGGTTAGCAGAAGGATCAGGTGCTGTAATGGTTAGATCATAAGAATTAGAAGATGTATATGTACTATATGAGTCAATAATTAAATAATATTCTACATTTGCAGAAACTGTAACACACATACTTTTATTTCCTGTTGAGCTTTGAGAATAAGAAACACAACTACCTCCTTGTCCATTCATTGGACAACCTTCATATAACATAACTCCAGTATATGAGCCTGCAGATGTTAATGTAATTGTAATAGAGCCGGTTGCTGTTGGAGTAAAAGTATAAACAACATCATTACCTGTGTAATAACTCGAACTTCCACAAATAACTGCATTACTATTACTAATATCATTAACTTTTCCAGAAGTTGTTTGTCCAGTAGTTGTATATGGTAGGGATGATACATTTGTAACACCTGTACCAAGTCCTGTACATGGCTGAATAACAGTAATAATAACCTGAGCTGTTTGAGTACAAGGAGTTCCATTTGTTCCAGTTGCGGTATATGTTGTAGTTGTTGTAGGTGAAGCTGTAACAGTAGCTCCAGAAGTAGTATTTAATCCGGAAGCTGGAGACCATGTATAAGAATAAACCGGAGACGCTGTACTTGAAGCAATTAAATCAACTGAACCTCCAAGTAAAAAAGTTGTAGCACCACTTGGAGTAATAGTAATATCAGGTGCGGTATGAATCACATTTACTGGTACTCTTGCGGACTCACAAGAAGTACCAGCTGAAATTTGCCAATTATAAAAATAGTCATATTCTCCTGTTTGAACTCCCCACCATTCTGACGAAGTTAAACTAATAACTCCTGGAACTGTATATGGAAATGTTTCTGAATTATCCATTCCCAAAGAAACTCCATCTTCTGAAATAAGCACATAAGTTCCAGTAGTAGAAATACTAAAATTCAATGTTAATGTATTTAAGCCAGCTGGCATATTTGTAAAAGTCTTGGTTTGGATATCGGTATAAGTATCATCCTGCAATCTAACAGTAAGATTAGTTCCTAAAGTAGTAACATATACATCAACAGTATTTATTGTTAATGGTGTTAATACATCAAACCAAATACCCATAGAAGACGATGCAAAACTACTTGTAGCAGGACCGGCTTTACCAACTGAATAATTCGATAAAGAACCATTTGACGCTCCAACATAATAAGTTGTATTTCCACTGAAAGTTGCATAATATGGACTTCCTGTTGCTATAGCAGAACCTCCTGTTGGAGAAGTGTACCAATTAATTGTTCCTGAACCTGTAGCAGTAAGATTTGCAGTATTTTCACAAGTCGTAACTGGAGAATTTGTACTTGTAATACTAATATTTTGAGTTGTAAAGCTGTATGTTGTTGTACATGTAGAGTTCGTTCCAGCAGCATTAACAGGAAAAACTCTCCAATAATATGTTGTATTAGCATCTAATGGATCTGTTGTATAACTAGTTGAACTACCAATATTTGTTCCATTTATAATATTCGTAGGAGGATTATCTGTTCCAAAGTACAGTTGATAGCTTGTTGCGGTAAATCCTGTTCCAACTGGAGTCCATGTTAATGTAGCACCTAGTCCAGGGCATACACTTGCATATCCATTTGAGGGAGAACTTAAACTTTCACAATCAGGAACTGTAATTGGAGTACAAGAAATTGAAATTTCCCATCCAGCATATTCGTAACCATACCATGTATCATCATAAAATTCAACTGTTAGAGAATTTCCACTGCTTGTTATTGTACCTGGAATAGTTGTTCCTGAAAAAGGACTGCTTGTTACTTGCGGATATGTATCATTAGGTCCGTCATAAATATACATTTCATCCCAATCCCAACTATCATCAGTTTCAAATGAATTAAAAGTAAATACAAGTGCACTTGAAGGATTATCAGAAGTAAAAGTTTTTATATAATAATCACCATAACCATAATCACCTGTGGGACCACCAGAATCATAAAAATACCCACTACATGTTGTAACTGGAGTATCATCCATATTGTAACAATTGACAATATCTAATATTAAAGCTACTGATGATGATGTTAATCCACTTGAAGTACAGGTAATATTACATTTATAATATGTGTCGGATCCAGGAGTTGCACTATAAGAGAGAGAGGTCGCACCTACTATGTCTGACCATGTACTTCCATCTGCTGAAGATTGCCATTGATAGGTTAAGCCCCCAGCCAAAACATTTCCTGATAAAGATAAAACACTAGTATTCCCTGAACATATTGATGCTGGCGAGGCAACAGTATTCCCTGCAGTAGGTGTTCCTGCACATGGTAAAATAATACTTACATTATCAATCCCTGTATTTTCACCAGAACTGCCCCAATCAGCAGTTGCAAGAAATCTTATTACACCAGTAGAAGAAGTTGAGGTAATATCAACAGATTGAGTTGACCAAGAGTCATATGGAGCCGGTAATGTAAGTAATGTTGTTGGAAATGTAGATCCGCCATCAGTAGATAGTAAGACCACCATTTTATCATTAGCATTTATTGTACCTGGATTAATATAGTCAAAACAAAGTAGCTTTGTTCCAGCAGGACTTAAATCTAAATATAAATCTAATGAACCAGTTGTACCAGAAGATGCGTCTTTGCCATTAAATTCAGCAGAATAAGTACCAACAGAACTTTCAGGCCAATAACTACCTGTTCCTGTTGACCAACTTCCAGAGGAAGTACCATCTCCAACTCTTCTCCATGAATTGTTTCCTGTTATAGGATTTCCTTGCCAATATTGATCTGGAGCTTCACGCGTATCACAACGATCAATCCAAGATCCTTCAAAATCCTGAGAATAAGGAAGTGAAGTATAGTTCTGAGTCATTGTTGTAAATGATTGTGTCGTGCATCCCGTCGCGGTGCCTATGGAATTTCGGGGTACTATTTTCCAGTAATAAGTTGTTCCTCCTGTCAAATTACCAACAGAATAAGATGTGCCTGCCTGATTTGAAGAAACAAGTGTTGTTGGAGGGGTTGTTCCAGATTCAAAATAAACATCGTAACCTGTTGCTGCGTTGCATCCAGCATTTACTGGTGCAGTCCAGCTTAAAGAAACAGGATTACATACGCTAGTAGCACTGTTTGATGGAACTAGTGATGTTGCACATGTAGGTACGGCATTTAATACTGTTACTAAAACAGCAGCTGTACTTGCATTTAGAGCACTATTGGTACATGTAACTTTGCAACGATAATAAGTTGATGAAGCTAAAGCGGGGGTTGTATAAGAAACAGAAGTTGCACCAGAACCACCAGTAACATTTGCCCAACCAGAAGAGCCATCAGCAGATTGCTCCCATTGAAAAGTTATTCCTGTAGCAGCAGTATAGCCAGTTACACTGATGGTTGATGTTGTAGGTGAACAGACTGAAGTTGGAGATGCGGTAGCAGTACCAGCAGTTGGTGTACCAGCACACGGAGGAGCCGTTGTTATATTAATTTTGTAATCCTCAGTTTCTCCATAAGTATATGAACTGCAATTACTGGTTGAAGAAGACTCTATACAAACGACACGCATTAATGTATTTCCTATTGTCGCAGTAATTGGAATCAAAATATTTACAGTAGTTGTATTTGGTAAGGTTGGATTTGCATAAGCAAATATTGCAAATGACTCACCAGCATCTACCAAATCTCCATCTTGATTAAAAT
>MEND01000155.1:32599-35503 GCA_001768975.1 Bacteroidetes bacterium GWA2_31_9
ATATATCAACTCTATGGCTCCATGCAGTACCTCCAACCGTTACAGAAAAAGAGGTTGTTGATCCTTGCTGCACTGAAGGTGTTGGCACAGTTGAACTCCACCAATTACTATATTTTCCTGCTGTGCCTGTAGCTGTGCCTTGAGTGCCTGTTAAATTAACTGTTGCAGAAGTATTATTAATAGTACTAAAAGTAACATTTGTAATATCCATATCGGAAGTAGAAGTGGCTGTTGATGTACAATAACAAGATGCAGAAAGCACAATAACTACTTGCACTGAAGTAGAATATGCATATAAACTACTATTTGAACAAGTAACTTTACAACGATAATAAGTTGACGAAGTCAATGCAGGTGTCGTGTAAGATGTAGTTGTTGCCCCTGATCCTCCAGTAACATTAGCCCAGCCCGAAGATCCATCGGCAGATTGCTCCCATTGATAAGTAATACCACAACTGGATGTATTTCCAGACAATGAAATTATAGAAGTTGAGCCAGAACAAATAGACGCAGGTGAAGCAGCTGATGTACCAGCAGTTGGAGTTCCGGAGCAAGAATTAGGAGTAAATATATAATGTTGGTTTGTTGCCGGTTTTGCAGATAATGTATTTGTTTCTGTAACAGTAGAAGCTGTTGGTGATGCACCTATTCCATCTAATGAATAAAATTGTCCTGAAGTTAAACCACCTATTCCAATAGATGCTGAACCAGAATTTACTGCTGTGGCACCTCTTAAATAAACAAATTCAACTACGTTAGTTGTTTCATATAATTTACATTGAAATGAAATTACATCGCCACTAGCTGAAAAATTCCACTCCATCTTACTCCACTCAACTGTAAATATGCGATTCGGAGAAGAGCCTGTGAGTTTATAATTTACTGTGCCTCCTGTATAGACCTGTAAATCATCCCATAATGGTGCTATTATTGGACGATCTGAACTAGTATTTAAGTTATTTGATGTAATAGATGATGTAATTGCAGTATTAAAAGTTAACCATCCATTTGACGAAACTTTAACTTGGGTATAATCTGTACAAGCATAATTAAATGTAAATCCAATATTAATCGCAGAACTTAACGCATCATCAATTGTAGCTGCATGAATTGTTGTTGGCGAAGAATTTGCAGACCAAGCTGTTGTAGATGTTGTCAATGTATAATTAAACTGTCCAAATAGTGAACTACAAAAGAACGTAAAAATACAAAATAAATAAATAAAATATATTTTCATTGATGTTGCTATTTCTTAATTATTAACTCAAGTTTCTTAGATTCAACTGGATGAGATTCAAACCAATCTTTTTTTGCAGTTTCATAAAGTAATATATCATCTTCAATCGTTATCTTGCTGTTAAATAAATGGTATGGAACAAATTGAGGATAATAAGGATTAGTTTTACGCCATTCGTATAACTCATTATTGAGTTGTGCTTTATCAAAGTCTTTATTTCCTGAATTTTTTATTATTGGAATTGGTGGATGATTTTTGGCATATTCTTCCATATTCGACAAATCGTTAACATTTGGAAAATTACTATCGCAATATTTTAAAACGGATATATTTGATTCACGATAATTTAATAATTTTTCATATTTCCTCATCAATTGACTATCAATATTTCTATTATTTTCCTGAGAATACGAATAAGTTGCTGATAATAATATAAAAAAAAGAAACAAACTGAGCTTAAAACATTTCATACTTTTACATCTTAATATTATGACGGATTATTTTTTAAATGGTTTCGTTTTGTTAAAAATAAATTAAAATTTCTTTAAATATGATTAAAAACATATTTTCAAAAATACTTTCTTATTTTAAACCTACAAATTTTGAGTACGATATTTTAATCAAATAAATAAACTAAATATTGACAAATTCTTCATAACTTAAATTTTCCTAATTTTTCCAATTTGAAAAATATAACAATTATATTTGCAAACTATTAATTATTAAATGAATCTGTAAATGAAAAAAGTATTAATAATATCGTTCTTAATTCTAGCTTCTTTCAACATTTTCTCACAAGTACTTAATCCTGTAAAATGGACTTACTCTGTAAATAAAATTTCTAATTCAGAAGCTGAACTCATTTACAAGGCAGTTATAGAAGATAAATGGCATTTGTATTCTGCTTTTGTGGGCGAAGGTGGACCACTGCCAACAGTTTTTAATTATGAAAAATCTAACAAATTTGAAGTTGTTGGAAAAATTATTGAAACTCCAAAACCCGAAAAAGTTTACGACGAAATGTTTGCTATGGACGTATTGTTTTTCAGCCATAAAGCAACTTTTACTCAAAAAATAAAACTCCTTACCGATAAATCATTTAAAATTAAAGGAACAATTGAATACATGTGTTGCGACGATTCTAAATGTATTCCTCAAGATAACGAGTTTGAATTTAAAATAGAAGCTCAAAAAAAAAATGACGATTCGTTAATTACTACAAATAATGTAGTACAAATTGACACATCATTGTCGGCAAGCAATTCATTATCTGCCGATTCAAATAATTTATTTAACAATAATACCGATACATTAAAAGAATCAAAAACTGAAGATTCTATTTTTTATACAACCAAAATTGACGAAAATGCTTCGCTTTGGTGGTTTTTTGTTGTGGCTTTTGTAGCCGGACTGGCTGCAATATTAACTCCATGCGTTTTTCCAATGATTCCAATGACGGTTACTTTTTTTATGCACAGTAACAAATCTAAAGCAAAAGCACGACTAACAGCCTCATTTTATGGATTTTCAATAATTGCAATTTATACAATTATAGGCACAATTGTAGCTGTTACTTTCGGTGCAAATTTTGCAAATTGGTTAAGTACCCATTGGATTCCAAATGTTTTTTTCTTTTTGATTTTTTTATTTTTTGCAGCTTCATTTCT
>MEND01000155.1:35521-40127 GCA_001768975.1 Bacteroidetes bacterium GWA2_31_9
ACTACCAAGCTGGATGGTAAATAAAGCCGACAAACAGGCTGATAAAGGCGGTTTTTCGGGAGCATTTTTTATGGCATTTACACTCGTTTTGGTTTCATTTTCGTGTACTGGACCTATTGTTGGTGCAATTTTGGTTGAATCGGCAGGAGGACAAATTTTGAAGCCAATTATTGGAATGTTTGGATTTTCTCTAGCATTTGCACTTCCATTTACATTATTTGCATTATTTCCATCGTGGTTAAGCGGACTTCCAAAATCGGGTGGATGGCTAAATTCTGTAAAAGTTGTTCTTGGATTTATCGAATTAGCTTTGGGCTTAAAATTCCTTAGCATTGCCGACCAAACATATCATTGGGGAATACTAGACCGAGAAGTTTATTTAGCATTCTGGATTATTATTTTTGCATTAATGGGCTTTTACTTACTCGGAAAACTAAAATTTTCGCACGACAGCGATTTAAAACACATTGGAGTTCCACGATTGATGCTCGCTATAATAACTTTCACATTTGTAATTTATTTAATACCAGGAATGTTTGGAGCACCATTGAAAGCACTTTCGGGCTATCTTCCTCCTCAAAGTTCGCACGATTTTGATTTAAATCAAATTATACGCAATAACGTAAAATTATATTCCGGACAAGGAAATTCAGAACCAAGTTCAACATGCGAAAAGGCAAAATATTCAGATTTTTTGCATTTGCCTCACGGACTTGATGGCTATTTCGATTATAACCAAGCATTGGAATGTTCAAAAAAACAAAACAAACCGTTATTTATAGATTTTACTGGACATGGTTGTGTAAATTGTCGTGAAATGGAAGCAAACGTATGGTCAGACCCAAGAGTTTTGAAAAAACTTCGTGAAGATTTTATTGTTGTCGCACTTTATGTTGATGACAAAACAGATTTACCCGAAAGTGAATGGATAACTTCAACTTATGATGGAAAAATAAAAAAAACTGTTGGTAAAAAATATGCCGATTTGCAAATTTCAAGATTTAATGTAAATGCACAACCTTACTACGTTTTGCTTGATACAAATGGCGAAATACTTACCGAGCCAAGAGCATACAATTTAGATGTAGAGGCTTTTATTAATTTTCTTGATAAAGGACTTGAAGTATTCAAAAATCGAAAATAATAGTATTGAAATATTTAATATTCTCAATATCAGTATTTATTATAATATTTTCATTATTAATCCCTCTACGATTTAATTCCGAAAATTTAGGAAAACATTATTTCGATTACAAAAATTTTATTGACATAACCGACTCATTATCGTTAATCATAAAAAACGATTCTATAAATTGTATATCTGGAACTTATCTTGGAAATTTTCAAAGAAATTTTTATGGAAACAATGCCCCTGAAAATTTATCTGAAAACTGGAAATTATTTCTTGGTCATGGGCAAACGGTTGTATCGGCAAAAGAAGGCAAAAAAAGCTGGTATGGTGCTGGTTGGACTGGTCAGCCTCTGATTATCAGAGAAAATGAAAAATATTACTTGATTCAAGGTGCATTCGACCATAAATTAAAAAAAATTGACCTTCAAACTCATGCTGTAGTTTGGGAATACGAATTTGACGATGTTATAAAAGGAACAGGAACTTTTTGGCTCAATCCAGAAAATGTAAACCCAGAAGAAAAATATGTAATTTTTCAAGGAAGCCGAAAAGGTACAAATGCAAGATTATTTGACAGTTCTGTTTTCAGTTATAGAGCAATTTCATATTTAACAGGAAAAGAACTTTGGAGGTTTAACGTTAAACGAACTTTAAGCTACAGCCGTGATGTTGATGCTTCTGCTCTGGTTTACGACAACAAATTATACATACCACTGGAAAATGGAATTCTTACAGTTTTGAATCCAACTAAAAGAATTTACAATAATGAAATCAATTATTTTGAACCGGAATTAATTTCTGAAACAAAACTTTTTACAACATCCGATGCAATTTCACATTATGGAAATATTGTAACTGAATCATCTCCTTGTATTCTTAGAGATAGGCTTTTTATAACAGCAGGTTCGGGACATCTTTTCGGTTATAATTTAAAATCAGATTCAATAGACTGGGATTTGTTTATAGGTTCCGATATTGACGGTTCGCCTGTAATTACTAACGATAGTTGCTTGATTATAACTATTGAAAAACAATATATTAAAGGAAATGGAGGTTGCTTTAAAATTGACCCATCTAAATCGCCTGATTCATCAATTATTTGGTTTTTTCCAGTTCAAAACAAGCGATTTGCAACATGGGATGGCGGAATTATCGGAACTGCATGTATTAACGATTACTACCAAAAAGATTCTTCAAAAAACATTGTTGCAGTTTCAGCAATTGATGGATATTTGTATGTTTTTCATAATAGTTATTTACAAGCAGGAAAACAAGCAAAAAGTCCTTTCTCCGAAAAATACTTTAACTCACCAAAAGAAATATTCAAATATTACATCGGCCCAAGTATTTCAACACCAATAACTACCAATAATAAATTAATCGCTTGTAGTTATTTGGGAACATATTTATTTGAATACGACGATTCTTTGAATTTCTCAATTAAACAATACAAAGCAGGATTTTCTGAAGCTACTCCTGTAATTTTCAACAAAAATATTTATGTTGCTTCCAGAGATGGTTATTTATATTGTTTTGGAAATTCAGATTCGATACAAAATTCAAATCTCACAGCCTCCTCCTCTGTTGGAGTTGTCTCCAACAGAGCAAAACCAGACAATGCCTTGTTGGTGAAAACACCAACAAGAGGTAAAGAGAAAACTCCAACAATAGCGAATGATACATCAAACAAATACTTAATCATTGGTGGAACATTCAAAACCAAAAATCGAGCTGAGATATTTGAAAAAATACTTTCCGAAAGAGGTTTCAAAAATGAAATAATTGGACCAATAAAAGGTAATTACTACAATGTATTAAACTCATTTAATTCAAAAGATGAATCGTTTAATGAAATCCAAAAACTAAATGCTCAGGGGAATAATCAAGTTTGGTTATTAAAGCAATAATACTATACATACAAGTTTAGACAGGATTACAGGATTAACAAGTAAAACTGTATTACAGTTAAGTGAATTCCGAACCTAACAGGTTTTTAAAACCTGTTAGGTTTACACCTCCGTTGGAGTTGTGTCCAACAGAACCAAACAAGTAAAAACCTTAATTGGTGAAAACACCAACAAGGGCAAAAAATCGTATAGAATAAAACCTGTAAATCTTGTTAATCCTGTCAAAAAATTATTACATCATCAAATCAACAAGCCCAACATAATCATCACTTGTCAGTTTTAAATTAAAGCCACACACTTTATTTTTTTCCATAAGTTTTATAATTGCTTCACGATTAGTAATTCCAAGATGCGATAATCTTACAGGACTTATTATTGACTTAAAAAACATCTCAAATTGCTCAATAGTTGAATTAATATCTGATGTATCAAAAATCAATTTCCCAAGAGTTGAAATACGTTCAGGAATTCTATCTGCCATTAATTTTAACCAAGCCGGATAAGCTATTGATAAACTTGCTCCATGTGGAATATCATACATTACCGATAAAGTATGCCCAATATCATGAACTCCCCAATCGCCAGAAGAAGCTTTTCCATAAGCAGTTATTCCATTCAATGCACATGTTGAAGCCAGCATAATATTAGCACGATATTCATAATTATGTGGTTCTAATAAAACCTTTTGAGCATTTGCCATTGTTTCTTTTATTATTGAGGCAATAAAATTATCAGACAAAACAGAATCGCCTTTTGCAAAAAATGCTTCAAGTGCATGAGCGATAATATCTGTAATTCCAAAAGCGGTATATTCTCTTGAAACTGAGAAAGTAAACTGCGGATCAAGAAATGAATATTTTGGAAACATCAATGGAGAACCATATCCAATTTTTTGCTTTGTTTCATCGTTTTGTAAAACAGCATATTGATTCATTTCGCTACCGGTTGCCGACAATGTTAAAACTGAAATTAATGGAACTGATGAGCTTGGCTTAACTTTGCCAGTCATTACATCCCAAGGATTGAGATTCTCATTTATGCAAATCGAAACTACTTTGGCTGAATCAATTACACTGCCCCCTCCTATTGCCATAATAACTTTTGAGTTTTCAAATTTAGCTTGAGCAATTGCCTTAACAACATCATCGACAACAGGATTCGATTTTATTCCAGAATACAACGAATAAGAAATGTTTGATTTTTTTAATAAATCGGTCACCTTTTCATAAATTCCATTTTCCATTATGGAATTCTTACCGCTCATAATCAAAACATTATCACCAAACTCTTTTATTGCATTTGGAAGTGAATCAATCACATTTTTACCAAAAACCAGTTTTACAGGATTGTAAATCGTAAAATTTTCCATCACTTATTTTTTGACATTTATTATTTAATACTTTTGCAGAAAAAAAATGATTTCACTCATATTAAGTATTCTGTGTTCAGCATTCATTTTTATTGCATTCAAATATATTGAGAATTTTAAAATAAACACCTTTTTTACAATAATTATTAATTACATCGTTGCAACTACATTAGGTCTTTCGCTATCTTCATCAACCAA
>MEND01000155.1:40141-55976 GCA_001768975.1 Bacteroidetes bacterium GWA2_31_9
AAATTTACACATCAGAAATTATAATAGTTTCAATTATTTCAGGAATATTATTCATTGCAATGTTTTCATCTATTGCACTATCGACTCAAAAAGTAGGTATTACAATAACTTCAATTGCAGGAAAAATGTCGGTTGTTTTTCCAATTATTTTCTCCATTTTATATTTTCATGAGAATGTTACATTTTTAAAAATACTTGCAATAATAATGGCATTAATGTCAATAATATTAACTGTTTATAAAAAAGGTAATTCTGATTATAACAGACTAATTTACCCACTTATAATATTTATTGGAATTGGAATTCTTGATTCTTTAATGAAATATGCACAAGGAATTTTTATAAACGACGAAAACTTGCCTTTATTTACAGCACTTTGCTTTGGAATTGCAGGAACTATTGGTTTGTTAATTAGTATCTTCAAGAGAAATTTCATCAATCACTTAAAAGATTATCGCACATATTTAGCAGGAATAATTTTAGGTTTATTAAATTATGGCTCAATGTATTTCCTGATTAAAGCACTTAATGATAGCTCTTTTGCCAGTTCTATAACTTTTGGATTGAATAATCTTGGAATTGTAAGTTTTTCAGTAATTGCAGGCTTGATTTTATTTAAAGAAAAACTTAGTTTTATTAATTGGATTGGAATTGTATTATCATTAATTTCAATAATTTTGCTTACCAAACTATAAAATTGAAAGACACATATCTTACAATAGAATCGCAATCGGAAGGACTTTTTAAAGATAAAGGAAGTAAATTTATTGCATTTGCTTTTCCAGTCAATAATGAAGATGAAATAAAACAAAATCTCGAAAATATAAGAAAGAAATATTACGATGCCCGACATCATTGTTATGCTTACCGACTTGGTTTAGAAGGAAATATATACAGAACAAACGACGATGGCGAACCATCAAACACAGCTGGGAAACCAATTTATGGACAAATATTATCACACAACCTTACAAATGTTTTAATAATCGTAATTAGATATTTTGGAGGAATTTTACTTGGAACCGGAGGTTTGATAAATGCTTATAAAACAGCTGCTGCCGAAGCACTTTCAAATGCTAAAATTATTGAAAAAACAGAAGATAATTCAATTAAAATTATCTTTGATTACACAATTACAAACGATGTAATGAAAATTATATCAGACGAAAAGGCAAAGCAAATTTCATCAGCTTACAACGAAAAATGTGAATTGGAAATAAGCGTCAGAAGAAATAATTATGATAGTTTTATAGAAAAACTGAAATTATTAAACTCTGAAAATATTAAAATAATTGTTAAAGTGTTACATTGTTAAATTGTTCTTTCTATGTGATTTCTTTCTATGTAACTATGTGTCTATGTGGTAAAGAGAAGTTTGAAGTTTGTCGTTTGTGGTTGCAAATTGACGAACAATTATTGTAGATTGTGAACCGCCAACTGACTACTGCTCACTGATTACCGAATACTAATTACCAAATTCCTAAATCCTGTAATCCTGTCTAAAAAATTCTAAAATCCTAAATGAAACATGAAACAATTAAAACAACTTTGTAGCATACACGCTCCCACTGGCGAAGAATATTATATGCGAGATTTTCTGATTGAATACATTAACAATAATAAATCACAATGGAAATCACAACCACAATTATTTTATGGAAAAGATTTTAAAGATTCTTTAATTCTAGTTTTCGGCAAGCCCAGAACTGCAATTTTTGCTCACATGGATTCCGTTGGATTTAATATCAGATACAATAATGAGTTAATTCCTATAGGTTCGCCACGTATTATCAACGGCACACCACTTTTAGGAAAAGACTCCAAAGGAGAAATACAATGTGAATTAAAAGTTATTGATTCAGAAGAAGAAACTAAAATATTTACAAATTTTTCACGAGAAATCGAACGAGGCACAAGCTTAACATTTAAGTCAAATTTTATAGAAAGCGAAAATCACATCGAATCTTGTTATTTAGACAATAGACTTGGAATAAAAAATGCTCTCGAAATTGCAAATTCAATCTCAGATGGAATTATAGCTTTTACTTGTGGAGAAGAAGCTGGAGGTGGAACAGTTGAGTTAATAGCAAAATTTATATACGAAAACTATAAAGTTTCACAAGCTCTCATTTCAGATATAACATGGGTTACTGAAGGAGTTAAGCTGGGTGATGGCTGTGTTATTTCATTAAGAGATAAAATGATACCATCACGAAAATTTGTAAATAAAATTATTAAAATCGCAAAAGAACAAAATATTAAATTTCAGATAGAAGTCGAAGATTCAGGTAGTAGCGACGGAGGTTATTTACATAAAACCCCCTATCCTATTGATTGGTGCTTTATTGGTGTCGCTTGTGAAAACATTCATTCTCCAAGCGAAAAAGTTCACAAAGAAGACATACTAAATATGACTAATTTTTATAAAAAACTTATAGAGTTATTATAGAAAATTTTAATTCAAATATAATTTTACTATGTTTGCATTATTATTTATTAAATAAAATATTTATGAGAAAACTTACATTATTAATTTTATCCTGTTGCTTCTTTGCGATTGCTTATGCGCAAGATGATGCAGGCAGCGTTAATATGCTGTCAAAACGAGGCGAATTCATCCTTCCTGAAGCAGGAAATATTGGATTAGCTATTGATGCAGTTCCAATTGTTAATTATTTTGGTAATGCTGCTAATGGAAATGCATTTAATACTGGTGCATTTAACTTTGTTGATGGAACCAACACAATTATTGGAAAGTACATGCTAACTGAAAGTTCAGATGTTAGAGTAAAATTCCGCTTTGGAAAAGGTCGTACAAAGGATGTTGAATACATTACAAGAGACTCTTTACCAGTTTCTGATCCTTTGATAAAAGTGGAAGATATTGAAAAGGCATATTTTTCAAACTATACTATTGGGATTGGATATGAAATGAGTAGAGGAAAAGGAAGAGTTCAAGGTTATTATGGTGCTGAGGTATTTGTTCAATACGTTGGAGGTCACAATACTTATGAGTATGGTAACCAAATAACTGCTGACTTTACTTCAATAGCAAACAACACTACAAACTTTGGCACAAATAAAAATGGAAATAGAAGAGTTCTTGAAAACAAAGGAATGAATACATTTGGATTTGGTTTAAGAGGGTTTATTGGTGTTGAATATTTCTTTACACCAAAAATTTCTATTGGTGGTGAATTTGGATGGGGTCCTGGAATTTTCAAGGATAGCGATTTTACTCAAACAGAAGAATATTGGGATGGCTTAAAAGTGCAAACTGAAGAAACTAAAGTTGCTGGTGGTTCTTCTTGGGCTTTAGACACTGACAACTCAAGTGGTGGAGTATTTTTAACATTTTATTTTTAATAAATCAAATAATATAATAATAATTTTAAAACAATTAAGACAATGAAAAAATTTATAGTAATATCAATTTTATTAGGTTTTGGTTTAATGATAACCTTAAACTCTTGCAAAAAGAAAGAAGAAGAAACAACTCCTGCAACATTAACTTCTACTGCTACAATTAAAGGAAAAGTATGGGCAGTATTAGATGCTACAAATGCCACTGAAGAATATGCTCCATCAGGAACAAAAATAATTGTTACAATTACTACTCAAGATTTGGTTGATTATACTTTGGACGCAGAAAAGATTAAAACATTATCTTATGAAACAACTCTTGATGGTAGTGGTAATTATTCAATTTCTATCCCAGCAACTTCAAAAATTTTTACAGCTAAAGTTAATGGTGTTGATTTTGAATATGAACAAACTGTTTGGGATTATACTACAACTCCAACATCTACAAAGAAAGAAAGAAAAGTTTATACTGTAGGTCAATCAATAGTTAATATACAGGCAGGAACTGTTCAAATCAATGATTTAGGTTATAATTAATTTTAAATGCAATAATAAAAAAAGCTGCTCAAAAGGCAGCTTTTTTTAATAAAAAAAACTTTATACATTTGCTTAAACTAAAATCAAAATAAAATGAAAACATTATCAATTTTAATTACGTTCATCGCTATTTTAGCATTTTGTTCAAATGTTAATGCTCAAGAGCCTGCAAAGGGTAAAACAACTACTGAAGTAAAAGAAGGTAAAGATACTAAAACTCCGAAAGAATCAAAAGGAAAAACTAATACAAAAGAAAATAAAGGCAATACTAAATCATCTAGCACAGGAGAGCCAATACCTGGTTCAGAAATATTATTAGAACAAGAACCCGACAACAAAGTTGCTCCAAAAGACAATGGCAATCACGAAGATGATATGATGTTGGAAGATGATAAATAATAAATAAAGTTTGAAGTTTAGAGTTTGAAGTTTAAAGTTACTTTTGCCATAACATACAAATTCCTAAATCCTAAATCTCTAAATCCTAAATTAAAATGTTAATAGTTGGTATCGCAGGTGGAACAGGCTCTGGTAAAACTACAGTTGTTAAAAAAATTGTTAATAATCTACCAAACGAATCAATTGTTCTATTACCTCAAGATTCTTATTACAAAGACAATGGAAACCTTCCAATTGAAGAACGATTGGAAATTAATTTCGACCACCCCAATGCGGTTGAGTTTGAACTTTTAATTGAACATATAAAACAATTAAAAAAAGGTCAAAATATTCAGCAACCAATTTACTCATATTTAAGCTGTACAAGAGCTAGCGAAACAATTCCAATTATTCCTAAAGAAGTTATAATTGTTGAAGGAATTTTAGTTTTAACCAACGAAGAACTTCGTAATTTATTCGACATAAAAGTATTTGTTCATGCCGATGCCGACGACAGATTAAATAGAGTAATTCAAAGAGATATAATTGAAAGAGGACGTTCAGTTCATAAAGTTTTAGAACGCTACGAAAAAACTGTAAAACCAATGCACCTTCAATTTATTGAACCATCTATGAGATATGCAGATATTATTGTGCCACAAGGTGGAAATAATCTTGTTGCTATTGATATACTAACTCATTTCATAATAAACAAATTAAAACAATAATGCTAGAAAGTAATAAAATTGATAAAATACTTTTTTTAGATATTGAAACTGTTCCAGAATACCCTGAGTTTAATTCACTTCCCGAAAATTTTAAACCGTTATGGGAAAAGAAATCAAAGTATTTAATTAAAGAAAACGAAACTCCCGAAGATATTTATAACAGAGCTGGAATTTATGCAGAATTTGGTAAAATAGTATGTATTTCAGTAGGTTTTATTTATTTCAAAAATTCAGAAAAGCATTTTCGTATTAAATCATATTATAATGATGATGAAAAAATTATTCTGACAGATTTTATCAAATTAATGGCATCATACAATGCTAAAAATGAACATGTTTTATGTGCACACAATGGTAAAGAATTTGATTTTCCATATCTTTGTCGAAGAATATTAATTAACGATTTACACATTCCAAAAATCTTAGACCTATCAGGAAAAAAACCTTGGGAAATATCACATTTAGATACTTTAGAACTTTGGAAATTTGGTGATTATAAACACTATACTTCTCTTGAGCTTTTAGCTACAATATTTAATATTCCAACTCCAAAAGACGATATTGATGGAAGTCAAGTTGGTAATGTTTATTGGAAAGATAATGATTTAAAGCGTATTGCTAAATATTGCGAAAAAGACGTATTAACAATCGCTCAGTTACTTTTAAAATACAAAGGCGAATCACTTATTGAAGATGCTAACATTGAAATAATTAGCTAATTAAAAAGTAAGTTCTCAATAGTTAGTTTTATTTTTTGAACAATAGAACATTTGAACATTTGAAAAACGAATTTTTTACCCCATTGGATAGCTTATGTTGAACAATGGATGTGCAATAAAAGATATTATCCAACGGGGTGAATTAAATAAAACACTGTCGTATCGTGTGTTTTACTTCGTTATTCTTCATTCGTTGTTCTATTATTCGATTGTTCAAAATGACTTTTTCCAAGTTGTTATTGAGAAGTTACATTAAAAAGGTCTTAACACTTTCAATAAAATCATTCTGATTTTCAGCATGAACCCAATGACCCGCATTTTTAATTACAATTACATTAGAGTTTATAAATGTAGATTTAATCATTTCAAAATGTTCATAAGGAATATAATTAGAATTCTCTCCCTTTATAAATAAAGTTGGAGTTCGAATTTCAGTATTTTTATCTATCGAACTATTCAATAAAATTTCATACAAATTATTCCTAATTGATTGAATATTAAAAGTCCAATAAAATTCATTTTTTGAATTTCGTTTAAGATTTTTTAATAAAAACTGTCGCAATCGAATATCTTTTAATGATTTTGAAAGTTGCAAATCAACTTCATCCCTGCTATTAAATATATCAATGCTCAAATCTGATATAGCTTTCAATATTTTAACATGTGAACTTATTATTTCAATCGATTCTGAATCATTTTCATAAGTAAAAGGTGAAATATCAACAATTATTAGCTTTTTAATCAAATCAGGATTTTTTAATACAAGCTTAATTGCAACCTTACCTCCCATTGAATGACCCAATAAAAATACTTTTCCCAAATTATGTTCTTTAATAAAATCATCAATATCAGTACACATCGAATCATAGTTATGAATATCAGAATGTTCAGATTGACCATGATTCCTTAAATCAATAAGGTAAACTGTAAAATATTTTTCTAGAATCTTAGCAATACTAAACCAATTATCCGAAGAACCATACAATCCATGTATAATTAATAAAGGCTCTCCTTCTCCGTATTTTCTATAAAAAAGTTTCATTTTAATTGCCTCAAATACATTTGAATAGTATTTTCCAAACCAAAATAAAGTGCATCTGAAATTAATGCATGACCAATTGAAACTTCTTTTAAATTTTCAATATTTTTATAAAAATAGTTCAGATTATCTAAACTTAAATCATGACCGGCATTCAAATCAAGATTACATTCCTTTGCTAACTTCGATGCCAAAATAAAATTCTCAACCGCTTTTTCTTTATTCACAGGATACATTGTAGCATAAGGCTCTGTATATAACTCAATTCTATCAGTTTCTGTATCAACTGCATTTTCAATATTTTTCAAATTAGTATCAATAAAAATTGAAGTTCTAATGCCCACACTTTGTAATTCATAAATTACCTCCTTTAAAAAAGATTTATGATTAATTGTATCCCATCCAGCACTAGAAGTTAAAGAATCTGGTGGATCAGGCACTAAAGTTACCTGTTCGGGCTTAATATTTTTCACCAATTCCATGAATTTTTCACTTGGATAGCCCTCAATATTAAACTCCGTATTAACAATTTTCTTTAAATCATACACATCGCTATACCTTATATGCCTTTCATCGGGACGAGGATGAACAGTTATACCATCAGCACCAAATCGCTGACAATCAATTGCAATTTGAATTAAGTTCGGGGTATTTCCACCTCTTGCATTACGGATTGTTGCTATTTTGTTAATATTAACACTTAGTTTAGTCATTTGAATTATAATTAAATAATTTAGATTTGTAAAAATTTAGCAAATTTAAACGTATTTTTAATACATAACAATTTTATGCTTGCAAAGGATTTATTATCGGAAATAATACCAGCTATAAAAACATCAGACACAGGTATAGATGCATTAAATATGATGGAATTATTTAAAGTATCTCATTTACCAATTGTAAATAATAAAGAATTTTTAGGATTAATATCCGATAAAGATATTTATGACTTAAATTTAGCTGATGAATCAATTGGAAATCATGGGCTTTCGCTAATAAGACCTTTTGTATATTCACATCAACATTTTTTTGAAATTATTGATATAGTTACTAATATGAAACTTACATTAGTTCCTGTATTAAATGCAAAAAATAATGAATACATAGGTGTTATTACATTAACCGAATTAGTTCACAGCTTTGCAAATTTCACTTCTGTTGACCAACATGGTGGAATTATTGTTCTTGAATTAAATCAAAACGATTATTTTTTATCTCAGATTACTCAAATAGTTGAAGGAAATGATGCAAAAATATTGAGCCTTTATATAACATCACCAGCTGAATCAACAAAACTGGAACTAACAATAAAGTTAAATGTTTCAGATTTAGCTGGAATAATTCAAACTTTTAATAGGTATAATTACAATATAAAAGAAACATTTTCCCACGATGATATTGAAGATACTTTGTTCAAAAACAGATACGAATCTTTCCTCAATTACCTGAATATATAGAAATTAACAAAATAAAATTCTATTTATCTTATATATACAATCATAAATTAATGATTAATACGTTATTGTTGTTGAAATTTATATATTTAATATTATTTTTGTTCTAGTCTAAATCCTAATGAAAATAGCCATATACGGAAGAGCGTTAAATAATAATTTTATTAATTACTTTAATGAAATTATTAATATTTTAGAATTAAATAATATTGAAATATTGATTTATTTTCCATTGTTTAATTCTGTTAAAAATCAAATAAAATTTAATCAAAAAAAAACAACTGTTTATCAAACTTATGATGACATTCATAAAAAAGCAGATTTTATAATTAGCATCGGAGGAGACGGAACTTTTCTTGAGTGTGTAACATTTTTAAAAAAGAGCAATATTCCTATACTTGGAATTAACATTGGAAGACTAGGTTTCTTAGCAAACGTGCAAAAAGAAAACATTACAGAAGCTATTGAAAGTCTAATAAATCAACAATATACAATCGAAACTAGAACTCTTTTAAATATCTCGACCAATAACAACGAAGCTTTTGATGGATTCAGTTATGCACTTAATGAAATTACTATTCACAAAAGCGATTCATCTTCAATGATAACTATTCATACTTACGTAAATAATGAGTTTTTAAATTCATATTGGGCAGATGGATTAATAATTTCTACCCCTACAGGCTCAACTGCATACTCTTTAAGTGCAGGTGGTCCAATTGTTGTTCCCGACTCAAACAACTTAATAATCACACCATTAGCACCTCACAATTTAAATGTAAGATCATTAATTATAAATGATAACAATAAAATTCTTTTAAAAATTGAAACTAGAAGCAATAACTACCTTGCATCACTTGATTATCGTTCAAAAATACTTGATAAAACGGTTGAAATAGTGGTTGAAAAGGCTGATTTTGAGGTCAACGTAATAAGGTTAACCAATCAAAATTTCTTCAAAACATTGAGAACAAAGCTTAAGTGGGGTGTGGATAAGAGAAATTAAATTATTAATTAACTGATTTTGTCAAATTTAAAAAAAATACTAGATTTGTTGATTAATAAATATTTTATATTTTTACCAAAATTAAAAAATAGATTAAAATACTCTATGTTTAAATATGTAATCATCATAACACTATTACTGGCAATGACTTGCGAAGACAGTTTTGCTCAAAGAAGACGTAGTGGCAGATGGAAACAATCAAGATACGAATTTGTTTTTGGTATTGGAGGAACTGGATTTCTTGGTGAATTAGGAGGAAGAGATCAAATAGGGACAAACTCAATAAGAGACTTAGAAATATCTTTAACAAGACCCTTATTTAGTGTCGGATTAAGATATAAAATTGAAGAATATATTGCTGTAAAAGGAGCATTAGCTTATGGTAAGTTAAGAGGTGATGACAATAAAACTGCGGAAATTTTTAGAAATAATAGAAATTTAAGTTTTAGGTCACCAATTGTTGAATTTTCACTTTTAGCAGAATATTCATTCATTAAGGAAAGAGTTGGACACAAATACAATTTACGAAAAATTCGTGGAGTAAAAGGTTTTAAAACAAATACTTATTTTTTCACAGGCATTGGCGTATTTTACTTTAATCCAAGAGCTCAATACAATGGTAAGTGGTATTCGCTTGCACCATTATCTACCGAAGGTCAAGGATTAGTTCCAACTCGTAAAAAATATTCAAGAGTTCAAATTTCAATACCTATTGGAATTGGGATGAAATATAGCTTAAATCGCAAGCTCAGTATTGGGTTAGAATATGGTGTTAGAAAAACATTTACAGATTACATTGATGATGTTAGTACAACATATTATGATAAAGAATTATTACGAGAAGCAAAAGGTGATGTAGCAGCAGAACTCTCAGATCCTTCATTAAGGCAAGACGGATGGACTGGGGCTAATGCTCAAAGAGGAGATTCATTTAATAAAGATGCATATATGTTTTTACAAATTTCAATTTGTTACAAAATGAGAACTTCTCGAGGAGGTATGCCTAAATTCTAAAATGATTATGAAATTAAAAAAAGATTAATACATTTGCGTTCAATTTGTTCTAAAAATTAATGAAAAAAATATTCTACTTAATACTTATACTTACAATTCCCCTTCTTTCTGATGCTCAAAAGTGGAAACGATATAGATACGAAGTCCTTTTTGGTATTGGTTATTCTAATTTCTTTGGTGATTTAGGTGGAGGAAATGGAAAAGGAGGTCAGTCTATAATATCAGTTAAAGATGTAGATTTTGGAGCATCAAGACCTGCCTTTTTTGTTGGAGCTAGATACAAGGTCATTGAACGATTTGCTATAAAATTTAATTTATTATTTACTTATGTTAGTGGATATGATAAATACTCAGGAAGTATATCCAGAAAAAATCGAGGTGAAAGTTTTAGTTCCCCTTTATTTGAACAATCATTAATGGCAGAATTTTCTGTTATCAAAGAAAGATATGGTCGTAGATATACAATGGGAAATATTAGAAGTCTCAAGAAATTACATATAAATACTTATTTATTTTTTGGTGTTGGAGGCTTTTGGTTTAGTCCAAAAACTAAAATTGATGGAATTCAAATTGAGGGTCAAGCTTCAAGAAGTACTGGTGAAAGTTATAAGACATATCAATTAGCCATACCTATAGGCATTGGTTTAAAATATGGTGTTAATCGAAAACTTAATATTGGGTTAGAGTATGGAAATAGATTTACTTTTACCGATTTTATTGATAATCACAAAGATGTAAGCTCTGGAAACAAAGGAAAAGATAGCTATATGTTATTAAATTTAATTTTTACCTATAAATTAAGAACTACAAGAAGTGGATTACCTAAATTTTAAATCTATTTCTTACTATGTTAAAATCATTAGTTACTATTTTCTGTTTACTTACAGCTTTTTCAACAATAGTTCATGCTCAGAGAAAGGTTGACTTGGGAATATTAGCTGGAGCAAATTATTATCAAGGAGAATTTAACCAAAGCCTTCCTTTCAACTCCCCAAACTTTGCTGGAGGAATTTTAGTCAGATATAATTTTGATACTAGATATGCTCTTAGAATGAGTATATTTATGGGAGCATTATCTGGAGCTGATACAAAATCTTCATCTGCATATCAAAACAATCGCAATTTAGGTTTCTCAACAAGCTTAATAGATTATACATTACAAGGAGAATTTAATTTTTTTGAGTTTGAACCAAACGATGAAAAGAAAAGACTAAGTCCTTATGTTACTGCTGGTTTTACTTTTTTTATTGCAAATAATGCTACAAAACCATATCAAATTGCTATTCCATTTGGGTTAGGATTTAAATATTATATAAACAATAAATTAAGCATTGGAATGGAATGGGCTTATCGTAAAACATTTACAGACTATATTGATTTAGTTTCAGGGAATAAAATTGATAATTCTGAACCCTCAATTTTAAATAAACAAATTGGTTATTCTCATCAAAAAGACTGGTATTCAATTGCATCTATCTTTTTCACATACAAAATAAAAACTCAGAAAAACTTTCCTTGCCCAGCCTATTGGTAAATAATATTTATGGATAATATAATAACAAAAATTGATAGACAAAACTTGCCTTGCCATGTTGCAATTATAATGGATGGCAATGGAAGATGGGCTAAGTCTATCGGAATGACACGTTCATTTGGACATAAAAATGGAGTTAATGCAGTAAGAGAAGTTACAGAAGCTAGTGCTGAATTAGGAATAAAATACTTAACACTATATGCTTTTTCTACAGAAAATTGGAATAGACCCAAATTTGAAATTAACACATTAATGTCTTTATTAGTTTCATCAATAAATAAAGAGATAAAAACACTAATTAAAAATAATATACGTTTACTCACGATTGGAAATACAGAAAGTTTACCAAAAAAAGTACAAAAAGAATTGTCAAAAGCTATTGAAATAACATCAAAAAATTCAGGTCTTACACTAGTTCTTGCACTAAGTTATAGTTCCAGATGGGAAATTATAAACGCTATAAATAGAATTAGTTCTGATATTAGAAATGAAGTTATTAAAGATGAAACTATTACAGAAGAATTATTTACAAAATATTTAACAACTAGTAATATTCCAGATCCTGACTTACTTATCAGAACTAGCGGAGAATACCGAATAAGCAATTTCTTATTGTGGCAAATAGCCTATTCTGAATTATATTTTACAAAAAAATTATGGCCAGATTTTAATAAAAATGATTTTTATGAAGCTATCTTTGACCTTCAAAATAGAGAACGTAGATTTGGTTTAACAAGTGAACAAATTAGAGACAAATAAAATGAGTAAATATTTTTTCGCATTTTTCTTATTATTTCTTTTCCATTATAACTCATATTCACAACTAATTGAAAGCGATAATTTAAAAGATATTAATTATTCAAACATTAAAGACTATGAAATCGGAGGGATTAGTGTTACAGGAATTAAATACCTTGATCATAATGTAATAATTAATCTTTCAGGTTTAAATGTTGGCGATTCAATAACAATCCCAGGTGAAAAAATATCTGATGCAATTTCAAATCTTTGGAAGCAAGGTTTATTTTCTGATATAAAAATTTCTGTAACTAAATTAATTGAAAATGTTATTTTTCTTGAAATTTATTTACAAGAACAACCCAGACTATCAAAATTTAGTTTTGAAGGAGTAAATAAGTCAGAAGCCGATGATTTAAGAGAAAAAATAAAATTAGTTAAAGGCTCACAGGTTACAGAAAATATAATCAATAATTCTAAAAACATTATTCGAAATCATTTTATAGATAAGGGATTCAATAGCAACTCAGTAGAGATAATTAAAATTGATGATTCTTTAATGGTTAATAATACAATCCTAAAAATTATTGTAGATAAAGGCAAAAGAGTAAAAATAAATGAAATAGCTTTTAAAGGAGATAGCGTATTTAAAGAGAAAAAAATGAGAAGATTTATGAAAGATACAAAGCAACAAGCTTGGTATCATATCTTCAAAACATCAAAATATACCGAAAGTACTTTTAAAGACGATAAAGCAAATATTATTGCTAAATATAATTCAAAAGGATATAGAGATGCAAAAATCATAACCGATTCTGTTTATCAGTTCAATGAAAAAAGATTAAACATTAATATCCAAATAGATGAAGGTAAAAAGTATTTTTTCCGAAATATTACTTGGAATGGAAATACAAAGTATTCAACCGATAAATTATCTGAATCACTTGGAATAAAAAAAGGTGACATTTTCGATCAATCCGTTCTTGATAATAAATTAATTATTGACCAAAATAGTGTTAGTTCATTATATTTAGATGACGGATATTTATTTTTTTCTGCAACTCCTGTAGAAATTTTAGTTGAAAATGATTCAATTGACTTAGAAATAAGAATATACGAAGGAAAACAAGCAATAATTGACAATGTTTTAATTACTGGTAATACCAAAACCAACGATAGGGTTATAAGAAGAGAAATAAGATCAAAACCTGGACAACTTTTCAATCGTTCAGATATAATTAGAACCCAACGAGAATTAGCACAATTAGGTTATTTTGATCCTGAAAAATTAAACGTCAATCCAACTCCAAACCCTTCAGAAGGAACTGTTGACTTAGAATATATTGTAGAAGAAAAACCTTCAGACCAAGTAGAATTATCAGGCGGTTGGGGTGCTGGAATGATTGTTGGGACACTTGGAGTTTCATTTAATAATTTTTCAGCTAGAAACATCCTTAATGGGAATGCTTGGCGACCGTTACCTTCTGGCGATGGACAACGATTAAGTGTGAGAGCACAGTCTAACGGAACATATTACCAAGCTTATAATATGTCATTTGTTGAACCATGGCTTGGTGGTAAAAAACCTAATTCGTTAACAGTATCATTATATCATACCATTCAAACAAACGGTGTAAAAAAATCAACCGATGGTCGAAAATCAATAAAAATTTCAGGTATCGCATTAGGTCTAGGTCGAAGATTATATTGGCCAGATGATTTTTTCACATTATATAATGAATTAAGTTATCAGTTTTACAATCTTAACAATTGGGATGCATTCCTTTTTGATAATGGGAGAGCTAATAACATCAGCTTTAGTACAACTTTTGCTAGAAACTCTATTGATGCACCAATATATCCAAGAAAAGGGTCGTCATTCTCCTTAACATTGCAATTGACTCCCCCATTCTCTTCATTCAACAATAAAGATTATACTACAATGTCTGATAGTGCAAAGTATAAATGGGTAGAATATCATAAATGGACTTTTAAATCATCTTGGTTTACAAATTTGGCAGGAAATTTGGTAATGAACGCAAGAGCCGAATTCGGCTTTTTAGGTTTATATAACAGAGCTGTTGGGCCTTCTCCTTTTGAGGGATTCTATGTTGGTGGTGACGGTTTATCTGGATATAATCTATATGGACGTGAAACTATATCATTAAGAGGATATGATAGCGGTTCTTTGACACCTTCAACCGGAGGAAACATATATGATAAATATACTTTAGAATTAAGATATCCATTATCTTTAAATCCTTCTGCCACATTTTATGTACTAACTTTTGCAGAAGGTGGAAATTCTTGGTATAAATTTAAAGAATTTAATCCTTTTGATATTAGACGTGCTGCTGGAGTTGGCGTTAGAATTTTCTTGCCGATGTTTGGAATGTTAGGAGTTGATTGGGGTTATGGATTTGATAATACTAAAAGATCTTCTGGGGGTAACAAGAGTCAATTTCATTTTGTAATTGGACAACAATTTTAAGAATAATAACTAATTAAATTTATTAATTATGAAAACTATTTTAATCAACACTGTTTTAATCATTGCATTATCAACAGTATCAATAGCTCAAAAATTTGCTTTCGTGGACACTGAATACATTTTAAAAAATATTCCATCTTATGCTACTGCACAAGATAAACTTGATCAAATTTCAGTTGAATGGCAAAAAGAAATTGAAGCATATTATTCTGAAATAGACAAAATGTATAAAGATTTTCAAGCAGAAAAAGTTTTACTAACTGAAGAAATGAAGATTAAAAGAGAAGATGCTATTATAGCTAAAGAAAAAGAAGTCAAAGAATTACAGAAAAAATATTTTGGACAAGAGGGTGAACTATACAAAAAAAGACAAGAACTAGTCAAACCTATTCAAGATGACGTTTTTAATGCGGTAAAGGATATTGCTACAGAAGGTGGTTATGCTGCAATTTTTGACACATCAAATGGTGCAAATATGCTATTTACAGATCCAAAATTTGATAGAAGCGATGAAGTATTAAAAAAGTTAGGATATAAAAATTAATTTATATATTTGCGAAACAAAAATTTATTAGAATGAAAAAATTATCTTATTTATTAGCTATTAGTTTATTTGTTGTTTGTGTTTTCACAAATGGTAATGCACAAACAAAAGGAAAATTTGCACACATTGATTCTCAAGCGTTAATAACTTCTATGCCAGAAAAAGAAGCAGCTCAGAAAAAACTTCAAGAAGAAGCTAGTGCTTTAGAAACTGAACTTGTTGCAATGCAAGATGAAATGCAAAAAAAATATAAAGACTATTTGGCTAAAAAAGAAACTCTTACCGACTTA
>MEND01000155.1:56066-93795 GCA_001768975.1 Bacteroidetes bacterium GWA2_31_9
AAAGTGAAGACATTCTACCTTTAGTCAAGAAAAAATTAGGTATTGTTTAATACTTTAAAAGCTATCGAAAATCGATAGCTTTTTTTTTATATTGTTAACTCCAAATTCATAAATATAAAAAAAAGCCGTATTATAAATAATACAGCTTCATAAAAAAATTGTTTTTTTAAGCAGGATGAATTGCTTCAACTGGGCAAACATCTGCACATGCACCGCAATCTGTACAAGTATCAGGGTCAATTTTATAAATATCTCCTTCAGAAATCGCTTCAACTGGACATTCGTCTATGCAAGTACCACAAGCTGTACAATCATCATTAATTTTGTATGCCATTTTTAATTTACTTTTGGTTAATAATTATGCAAATATATTTTTCATTTTCGTTCTATAAAAACAAATTAGTAAAAATTTTACCAAGAAAAACATTACCATCTGAATATTAGACTAATAAATTATAAAAAAAATCTAACACTCCCAATGAATATGATGAAGAAATTAGAATAATTGATATTAAAAACCATTTTAAGAAATTTCCACCCCATGTAATTGCAAAATATGCCGCAATAATTCCTCCAAAAAGATTTCCAATGGAAGAAATTAGCCCAACAGCATATTCCACTTGATTATGAAACATAAAAATTAATAACGAAAATGGACTATATAATAGAACTATAAATACTTTTAATGCATTTGCTTTTATAATATCAAATCCCGAAATCATAACAAGGGCAAATAGCAATAAAATTCCAACTCCTACATGAATAAATCCACCATAAATCCCAATCAAAAAATAAACTAATAAATGAATTATACTCATTTTCTTGCTTTCTGCTTCATTTTTACCCTTAATCCATTTTTCTGGCTTATATAGAATAAAAAATAACATTAAAATCATTAATAATGCTATTATCTTTTCCAACAAAGATTTATCAATTGAAACTGCAATTTGTGCTCCTACAACTGAACCCAAAACTGTAGGAATTCCCAAAATGATTCCTGTTTTTAATTCTAAAATTTTCTTTTTCTTAAATGATAATGAGGCTGCTAGAGTTTGCATTACGACTCCCAGCCTAGGTGTTCCATTTGCAATTGTTGCATCAAAACCCATTGCTAAAAACAATGAATATGTCAATGCCGTACCATTACCAGCAAATGTATTTATTAATCCTACTAAGAAACCTGCCAAAATAAGAATAGTAATAGACTGCCAAGAGTAAATATCAATATTATGAAGATATTCTATTATTTGCATTTACTTAAAAAATAAAAGCTCAAATATTAATTCATTTGAGCTTAATTAAAAATTTATCAAAGATAAATTTTCAAGTATTTAAAATATTCTTATTTGATATTTTTTAAAATTTCGATTAGATATTTCCAGAATTTATCAACTGACTCAATATTAAGCTTTTCATCTGGCGAATGAACTCCTCTAAGAGTCGGTCCAAAAGAAATCATATCAAGATTTGGATATTTTTCAAGAAATAATCCACATTCCAATCCTGCATGTATTGCTTTAACTTGAGGTTCTTTTCCAAATAAGTTGACATAAGATTTTATTGCGATTTCCAAAACTTTAGATTTCGGATTGGGTGTCCAACCAGGATAACCAGACCCGTGAGTTACATCAGCACCTGCCATACTAAATACACTTTCAACCATATTTGCAATATCCTTTTTTGAAGAATTTACCGAACTTCTTTGGCTTGTTGTTACAATAATTTTTCCATTTTCAAACTTTACTGAAGCTAAATTTGTAGAAGTTTCAACAAGTCCCTTAATGTGCTGACTCCATGCAATTACTCCATGAGGACAAGCATAAAGTGAGTTCAATAAATTATACTGAGTATCTTCATCAATAATATGTGTTGGATTTTCAGTAACCTCAAGTTTAACTATCAAATCAGGCTCAGTAACACTTAATTCAGATTTAATGTCGGCTTCATATTTATTAAAATATTCTATAAATTCTTTTTCTAACATTGATGGAACAAGTATTACAGCAAAAGCTTCTCTAGGTATAGCATTCCGTAAATTTCCACCATCGAAAGTTGATAATCTGATATCAAATAAACTTGATGCTTCCCACAATAATCTGTTTAAAATTTTATTTGAATTTCCTAAACCTTTTTGAATTTCATCTCCAGAGTGACCACCTTTTAAACCCTTAACAATAATTTTATAAGCTACATGATTTTCGGGAACTTGCTCTGATTGATAATCGAATGAAACTGTTGTATCAATACCTCCTGCACATCCAATATATACTTCGCCTTCATCTTCTGAATCCAAATTCAATAAATACTTTCCATTCAGAAATCCTTCTTCTAAAGCAAATGCTCCTGTTAATCCAGTTTCTTCATCAACAGTAAAAAGACATTCGATTGGTCCATGTTCAATGTTTTTATCTGTCAGAACTGCTAATTGAGCTGCTACTCCTATCCCATCGTCAGCTCCAAGAGTTGTGCCTTTAGCTCTTACCCATTCTCCATCAACATAAGCTTGAATTGCATCATTATCAAAATCAAAGCTTACATCATTATTTTTTTCACAAACCATATCAACATGGCTTTGTAAAATTACTGTTGGAACATTTTCTTTTCCTTTAGTTGCTGGTTTTAGTATTAAAACATTTCCTGCTATATCTTTTTTAGTTTTAAGATTATTTTGTTTCCCAAAATCCATTAAAAACTGAATTATTTTTTCTTCTTTTTTTGATGGTCTTGGAACTTGAGTAATTTCATAAAAATAATTCCAAATTTCTTTTGGTGTTAGTTGGCTAAAATTTTCCATAATCATTATTTATTAAACTAAAAATGCCATCTTAATAGATGGCATTTATTTACATTTTTAATTTTTTTTCTATTTCGTCGATATAAACTCTAAATCTTTTATCTGTATCAATTAAATTATTAACAGTTTTACAAGCATGAAGTACTGTAGCATGATCTTTTCCGCCAATTAAAGTTCCTATTGTTGCTAAAGATGATTTTGTCATACTTTTTGCAAAGAACATTGCAATTTGTCTTGCTTGTACGATTTCTCTTTTTCTTGTTTTTGATTTTAGGGAGTCAACTGGCATTGTGAAATAATCACATACAATTTTTTGAATATAATCAATTGATATTTCACGTTTTGTATTCTTAACAAGCTTATCAATCATTTGCTTAGCTAAGTCAATAGTAATATCTTTCTTGTTTAAGGTCGATTGAGCTAATAAAGATATTAAAGCTCCTTCTAATTCTCTTATATTATTAGTAATGTGAGATGCAATATATTCAACAACTTCATAAGGCATTTCAATTCCATCTTTATAAAGTTTTTGAGATAGGATTTTAATTCTCGTTTCGAAATCTGGTGCTTGTAAATCGGCATTTAAACCCCATTTAAAACGAGATAATAATCTTTGTTCTAAGCCATGCATTTCTACAGGTGGCTTATCAGATGTAAGAATTAACTGTTTATTACACTGATGTAAATGATTGAATATATGGAAAAATACATCCTGAGTTTTTTCTTTACCTTCAAAGTCATGAACATCGTCAATAATAAGAACGTCAATCATTTGATAAAAATTTATAAAATCATTACGGCTATTTTTTCTAGTTGCTTCGCCGTACTGAGTAATAAATCTTTCAGCAGTAACATACAATACTATTTTTTCAGGAAACACTTCTTTAACAGCAATTCCTATTGCATTTGCTAAGTGAGTTTTACCTAAACCAGATGAACCGTAAATAAACAGTGGATTAAAAGAAGTACCTCCAGGGTTCTTAGAAACAGCATATCCTGCTGATCGAGCTAATCTATTACATTCTCCTTCAACGAATGAATCAAATGTAAAATTATGATTTAATTGGGGATCTATATCAATCTTTTTTATACCTGGTATAATAAACGGATTTTTAATTTGACTATCAGAAGTTTCAAAAGGAACAGATACAGGTTTGTTTTTTAATTCTGTTTTATTCGTTGCAGGAATTTTAACAGAATATGGCTTATTATTAGAAAATACATTATTTTCCATAACAACACTATATTCAAGTTTAGCATCTTGACCTAACTCTTTTCTAAGAGTTTTTCTTAACAAGTCAATATACTGCTCTTCTAAATATTCATAAAAAAACGGACTGGGGACTTGAATTGTTAAAGTGTTATTTTCAAGCTTAAGAGGAACAATTGGTTCAAACCAAGTTCTAAAACTAATGGCTGAAACATTGTCTTTAATAACCTGTAAGCAACAAACCCATAAATCATCGTGACTCATCATTATTAATCAATGCTTTATATATATTTTTAATACTTTATTTTCTCTTAGCAAGGTTTCAAAAAAAAGTGGAAAAAAAAAATTATTTACTATTGTTTTTCTCGTAAAAAACATATGGAATTTAAAATCAGCCTAATAAAATTATAAATATTTTTTTCAATCTCAAACAATTATAAATCAACAGATTGCATTCAAGCACGTTGACATAAAACTTATAATAAGCTATTTAATAACTTTTATTAAATTATTACTTTAATAAAAAAATTTATCAAATCCTGATAATGCTTTAAAATTAGCCTTTATTATTGATTAAACAAAGGATTTAGGAGAATTATTTAAAATAAATATTGCTATTTTTTATTTTCCTTTTTATCTTTTTCAACAGTTGTTCTGCCGAAATCAAATAGTGAAAAATGAACATATCGCTTTGGATTTTTTTCAAAATCAATAAATAACTTATTTAAGTTATAAGAAGCTTCTTCCAAATTATTATATAATGTATCATTATTAGTCAACATTCCTAGCGTACCTTCACCCCTATTTATTTTTGATAAAATTAAATCAATATCGGAAATTGCCTTGTTTGCATTTTTTATTGTCATACCTATATTAGCTTTCGCAATAGTATCGCTAATATTTGCAAAATTATTAAGTATTAGTGTGATTTGTTCATTATTACTTCTTAAATTACTTGAAATAAGTTCAATATTTGAAAATATTCGGGATAATTTACTTTTCTCATTTTGCATTAAGGTATCAAGTGCAATTGAAGTATTTTCCAAATTTTTTATTGTCATTTTTATACTAGCAAATGTATTTGATATATTATCTCTTGTACTTTCATTAAAAATATATTGAAAAACTACCAAAACTGAATCTAACGATAGCATCAATTCCTCAGCTTTTACTTTCAATGGCAACATTTGAATACTTACTTGATCTTTGATACTTTGCTCTAGGCTTGAAAACAGAGTGTCGCCCTTTTCATGAAAGATTGTTGATCTTCCTTGAATTATTTCAACAGATTTTGTTCCCATTAAATCAATGCTTGCAATTTGTGCAACCGTCGAGTCTCTTAGTTGAATATCTTGCTTAATTGCAAATTCTACAATAATTCGACTTGAATTATCTGAATGAAATTTTATATTTCGAACTTGACCAATTTTTAAACCATTTAAAACAACTGGAGAGGACTCAACTAATCCATCAATTCTATCGTAAATGGAATAATAAATATTTTCTTTAACAAATAGGTTTTTTCCTTTCAAAAAATTAAAACCCCATACAAGACCAATAATTGCAATTACTACAACCAGTCCTATTGATGTATATTTTGAAAAACTGAGTTTCATTGTTACATTGTTAAATTGTTGTTAAGCAGTATAATCCTAAATTCATAAATCTCTAAATTCTAAATCACAAAATTCCTAAATCACTAATATCGTTTTCAAATTTAATTTTTTATTTCTTTTAAAGCCTCATTCAGAGGTATTTTTTTTCCATTTTTAAACGAAACTACAAAAGCATCTGGATAGTTTACTCTTACTTTTTTTTGGATTTCAACTACTTCTTTATAATTATTTGTATTTCCAGAAGTATATTTATAAATCCCATCTAATAAATTTTCCTCAACATTATCAATATTAGCAAATTTAGGAGAATTATGAGGAATTTGTGTTCCTGAAGTGGCAAATTGAACTTTAAAAATTATTGAGTCGTTATTTATTTTTACTGAATTTTCAACAACTGAGTCTTTGACAACTAAATCGATGTCAAGCATTTCATCTTGATTAACATTTATTGTATCTGATGGTAAACTAATATCATCATTTTTTAACTCTTTATCAAATGAATTTTTATAATTTCTAATAGATCTAAAAATTGCAGAAGCTAAAATGTCTTGACCATTTTTAGAAAATAAATATTTTGCTTCAACAGGATTAGAAAGAAAGCCTAATTCAATTAAAATACCTGGCATAGATGTTCTTGCTAACACAAGCAAACCTTGTTGTTTGACTCCTCTATCAATACGTTTTGCTCTATCTTTAAATTGCTCTTGAACTTTAGCTGCTAATGTTATACTTTGGTCAAAATTAACGTTTTGCATTAAAGAAAAAATTATATATGATTCGGGTGAATTAGGATCAAAACCTTCATATTTTGCATTATAATCGTCCTCAATCAGAATAACGGCATTTTCTCGCATTGCAGTTTCAAAATTTTCTTTAGCTCTGTGCAAACCTAAAACCAAAGTTTCAGACCCCGAAGGACTTGCACTTTTATTAGAATTAACGTGAATAGAAATAAATAAATCTGCTTTAGCATTATTTGCAATTTCGGCACGCTTATGTAATTCTACAAAAACATCAGTTTTTCTTGTATATATAACTTTCACATCAGGCATGTACTTCTCAATATATTCTCCTAATTTTAATGAAACAGCCAAACTCACATCTTTTTCATATCCAGATTTACAAACTGAACCTGGGTCTTTTCCGCCATGCCCAGCATCTATGACAATAGTTTTTATTTTAAGTGGCTCCTCATTATCGTCAATAGTATTAGAATATGTCTGATACGAAATCAAAACAATAGAAATTAAATATAAAATAGATTTTAAATAAATTATCATTTTTAACTATAATAAAACAAACATTTTTTAGTTAGTTTTGCCAATTGCATTTTATTAATAATAACAGAACTTTGTGCAAAAATAGTATAATAAAAGTTTATTTAAAAGTATTGTTAAGTATAGCATTCATTTTAATGAGTTCTAATCTCTTTCTGATTAAAGCTCAATATAATGATTCTATTGCAATTAATCTTGACACTCTTAATCAACCTTTAAAGTCTGAAACAATATCCTCAGATACATCAAAGCCAACAAAATCAAACAAAATTGATGCTATAATTACATACAATGCTCAAGATTCTATTCGTTTTGATTTAGGAAATCACAAAGTATATCTATTTGGAAATGCTGTAATTAATTATAAAGCGATTGAATTAAAAGCTGATTATATTGAACTTGACCTATCTTCGGATTTAATTTTTGCTGAGGGTGTGAAAGATAGTACTGATAGCATAAAAGGAAGCCCACAGTTTAAAGATGGCGATGATCAATTCAATTGTAAAAAATTATTATATAATTTTAAATCAAAAAAGGGTTTAATATATGATGTAATTACCGAACAAGGAGGAGGATACCTTCATAGTGGAGTTACTAAAAAACAAGAAAACAGTAGTATTGACATTAAGCATGGAAAATTCACAACATGTAATCTCGAACATCCACATTTTTATGTAAGTTTAACAAAAGCAAAAGCGATTCCAAATGATAAAATAATTTCTGGTCCAGCATATTTAGTTATTGAAGATGTCTCTTTGCCCTTAGGAATTCCATTTGGTTATTTTCCAAATAAAAAAGGTCATACTTCTGGCTTAATAATACCAGAATATGGTGAAGAATTAAACAGAGGCTTTTTCCTTAGAAACGGTGGATATTATTTTGCTATAAGCGATTATGTTGATTTGAAACTACTTGCTGACATTTACTCAAGAGGAAGCTGGGCTGCAAATGTGACTTCAAATTACAGATTACGATATAAATTTTCAGGAAATGTTTATTTCAAATACGAAAATGTAATTGTTGGGGAATCTTTTCAAACAAATTATAAAAACACCAAAACATACTGGCTAAAGTGGAATCATCGACAAGAACAAAAAGCGAGACCTTACAGTAATTTCTCCGCTAATGTTGATTTTGGAAAAAGTTCTTTTCATAAATATAGTGCTTATACCGACCCAAATAGTTATTTACAAAACACTACACAATCTAATATTTCGTATCAAAAAAGATTTCCGAATACTCCATTTAATTATTCTTTAAACTTAAGACATAGTCAAAACAGTCTTGATTCCATGGTGACACTTGGATTACCTGAGGTTGCTCTAAATATGAATAGACTTTATCCGTTTAAAAGAAAAAAAACGGTAGGAAATGCAAAGTTTTATGAAAAAATTGGTATTTCATATACTTCAAATATCAGAAATACAGTAACTGATAAAGACACTGCACTTTTCAGACCTGAAATTTTAACAAAAATGAAGAATGGAATGCAGCATAATATTCCAATTAGTACTTCATTTAACATATTAAAATTTGTAACTGTTAATCCATCTTTTAATTACAAAGAAGTTTGGTATCTAAACTCAATTAACAGATATCTAAATGATACAAATGGAATAACTACTGACACTATTCAAAAATTTGTAAGAGCTGGCGATAGAAGCTTTAATACATCTTTAAGTACAAAACTATACGGCATGTATGTATTTAAAGGAGAAAAGCAAGCTGCCATCAGGCATGTTATGACACCAAGCATAGGCTATAGTATTCGTCCAGACTATAGCAAATCTAAATTTGACTATTACAGATATTACTATGCTGATTCTTCACATCAGGACTCAATAATGTACTCAAGATTTGCAAATGGGATTTTTGGCTCGCCTCCAAGTGGAAAATCCGGAAATATTAATTTTTCATTAGGAAATAATGTTGAGATGAAATTGAAAAGCAAAAAAGATACAACTCAAACCTTTAAAAAGATTATGATTTTAGAAAGTTTTAGTATTTCTTCTTCATATAATCTTGCAGTTGATTCTCTAAAATTAGCACCTTTTTCAATAAACGGAAGAACAACATTATTTAAAAAACTTAATTTGAATTTTAGTGGAGTTATTGAGCCTTATGCTCTTGACACAGCAAAAAAAACATTAATTAATAAATTTGAATACAACGAGTCAGGAAAAATTGGACGCTTAACTAATGCAAATATTTCAGTTGGTTTTAGATTAAATTCAAAATCAAAATCAAAAACAGAAAATAGTGAAAAGACTAAAGACTTAATTGGATTTCCTGATGACTACGTTGATTTCAATATTCCTTGGAATGTAAACATAGATTATAGTTATAGATATAGCAAACCTCAACTTGAAGAAAACATTACACAATCATTAAGAGTAAGTGGAGATTTAAGTATTACTTCTAAATGGAAAATTAGTGTATCAAGTGGATATGATATAAAATTGAAAAAATTCACATTTACAAACATCAATATATACAGAGACTTACATTGCTGGGAGATGCGATTTACATGGATTCCATTTGGATTTGCTCAAAGTTATAATTTTCAGATTAATGTAAAATCGGCAATACTTCAGGATTTAAAGCTTAATAAGAGAAGCAGTTGGTCTAATTCCAATTACTAAAGTTCTTTTAAACACCTTTGTAAACCGTCTTTCCAGTGTAGAATTTCAATATTAAAAGTAGATTTTATCTTATTTTTATTCAAAACACTATAATGTGGTCTTTTGGCAGGAGTTGGATATTCGGAAGTCAAGATTGGAGTAATTTTACAATTAATGTTTTTTGCATTAACAATTTCTAAAGCAAAATCGTACCAACTACAAACTCCTTCGTTTGAATAATGATAAATTCCGCTTTCAAATTTATTTGATTTAACAATTTGCAAAATAGTTGATGCTAAATCCTCAGCATAAGTTGGAGTTCCAATTTGGTCAAAAACTACTTTTAATTCAGGTTTTTCTTTAGAATATTTCAGAATTGTTTTAACAAAATTATTTCCGAATGATGAATAAAGCCATGATGTTCTTATAATTATAGCATCACAACCAGATTTTTCAATTTGCTTTTCACCTTCAAGTTTAGTGATTCCATATTGCGAAACAGGGCTAACTTGAATATCCTCAGTATAAGGCAAACATGAAGTTCCATCAAAAACATAATCGGTAGAAATATGAATTAATTTTATTTTATATTGCAAAGCAATTTCCGACAAGTATTTTACTGCTTCTGAATTAATTAATAATGCTTTATCAGTCTCTGTTTCAGCTTTGTCAACGGCTGTATATGCAGCACAATTTATGATAAAATCGTAATTGTTAGCTTTAAAATGTAATTTTAATGTGTCTGAATTTGTAATGTCGAGCTCATTAACATCGGTAAAATTAAACTTACAATCAGGATAATTAGCCGATAATTTTCTTAGCTCGTTTCCAAGCTGACCGTTTGAACCTGTTATTAATATTTTTTTCAATGAATCTGAAATTAATTAGAATTAAGTTATTTATTTAGCATTTTTTCAATAATTTCAATAAGTTCTTTAGCTGGCTTAAAATAAGGCATGACTTTATCTTTATCAAAATCAAATAAATCGTCGTAATCTCCCTTTTGTCTCCATGTAAAAAGTTGTGAATATATCTTTCCAAATTCAGTAGGAATCTTTTTTGTTAAAATAAAATGTTCTGAAAAATTTGATTTTGCACCATTATGTGTTGTTGGTTTAAGTCCTGAATCTAAAAGTAGAGCAATAACTGCATAATATACAGAATAATATAATCTATTTATTACTGAATTCCATTTGTTTTTTTCAGCTAAAATTTGTGCATCTTCAAATGTATCCTTTGCTCTTAAGAGTCTATACTTTATTAAATCTTCTTTTGCTCCTATCATTTAATTCTTACTCCTTCATTTTTAATATTTTCAAATAATGGTGTAATTGAATGATTTTCGTACCAGTCAGATTTTGAATAAATTAATGGAGAAATAATTTGACCAGTTTCAAGTTCAATTTCATAAAATTCATCCATGAACTTAGTTTCAAAATCGAATGAAATATTTTTTCTATTTAATAATATCAATAAATCCCAGTCCGATAATTTCTTAGCGTTACCTCTTGCACGCGAACCGTATAAATATATTTCCGAATCAGGAGCATTTTTATTTATTACTGCAATAATTTTATTCAATATTTGTTGTTTTATGCTCATAGAACAAAAATAGTAATTTATTAGATTAGTTTATTTTTTATCGAATATTATTCAAAAATTCATCTCAGCCTTATCAAAACCACACATATTCCTATCTCGTTCTGAAACAAGCCTTTTGTTGGCAGGAATTTTCCAATCAATGTTTAGTTTTTTATCGTTAAAAGCAATTCCTCTTTCTCTGTCGGGACGATAATTGAAATCGCATTTATAAAAAACTACTGCTGTTTCGCTTAAAACCGAAAAACCATGAGCAAATCCTTTTGGAATAAGTAATTGAGTGTAGTTTTCGTCTGACAATTCAACACCAAACCATTGCCCGAAAGTTGGTGAGTTTTTTCTAATATCGACAGCAACATCATAGATTTTTCCTGAAAATACTCTTACTAATTTTGTTTGAGCTTCGGGTTGTAATTGATAATGCAAACCTCTGATTACTCCATACGATGATTTTGATTGATTATCTTGTACGAATTGGTTAGAAAAACCTAATTCTTGCAATTTTTCTAAATTATAACTTTCAAAAAAATAACCTCTTTCGTCTTTAAAGACCTTTGGTTGAATAATTTTTAAGTCCTTTATTGGAGTTTCAATTACTTGCATTTATTTACAAATTAACAGTTAAAACTTCTTCATTGGCAACATGAATAAGATACTCGCCATATTGATTTTTCTTGAGAGGCTCTGCTAAAGCAAGTAATTGCTCTTTATTAATAAATCCTTTTTTGTATGCAATTTCCTCAATACAAGCAATTTTTAACCCTTGACGATGTTCAATAGTTGCAATATAATTTGATGCTTCGAGCATACTTTCGTGTGTTCCTGTATCAAGCCAAGCCATTCCACGTCCTAATAAATTTACTTTTAGACGATTTTCATTCAAATATAGTCGGTTCAAATCGGTTATTTCAAGTTCGCCACGAGCAGATGGTTTTAAATTTTTTGCTTTTTCAACCACGTCATTGCTATAAAAATATAAACCTGTAACTGCATAATTCGATTTTGGATTTTTTGGTTTTTCTTCAAGACTTAAAACTTTTCCGGTTTTATCGAACTCAGCAACACCATAGCGTTCAGGGTCTTTTACATAATATCCAAAAACTTCGGCTCCATCTTTAAGTTTGTAAGAATTCATTAACATTCCACTAAATCCGTAGCCATAGAAAATATTATCGCCCAAAACCATACAAACATTATCGTTTCCGATAAATTTTTCGCCAATTATAAATGCTTGTGCAAGTCCATCGGGAGAGGGCTGAATTTCGTAAACTATATTAAGTCCGAGTTGCGAACCATCGCTAAATAAATCTTTATAAAGCTGAATGTCTTTAGGTGTTGAGATAATTAAAATATCTCTTATTCCAGCCAACATTAGCACTGATAGCGGATAATAAATCATCGGCTTATCATAAATTGGGATTATTTGTTTTGAAATACTGCGAGTTATCGGATACAATCTTGTACCTGAACCTCCTGCGAGAATTATTCCTTTCATTTTTCTAATAATTTTTTAAAATAATCAATAGTCTTAACCAATCCTTCGTCTAATTTAATTTTTGGTTCCCAATTTAATTTGTTTTTTGCAATCGAAATATCAGGTTTTCGCTGCATTGGGTCGTCTGATGGTAATTTATTATATATAATTTTTGATTTTGAATTTGTTAATTTTATAACTTTTTCGGCTAATTCATTAATAGTAAACTCTCCGGGGTTCCCCATATTTACTGGTCCTATAAATCCTGTTTCAGAATTCATCATTTTAAGCATACCGTCAACCAAATCGTCAACATACTGAAAGCTACGAGTTTGATTTCCATCGCCATAAACTGTAATGTTTTCATTTTTTAAAGCCTGAACTATAAAATTTGAAACCACTCTCCCATCGTTTGGATGCATTCGAGATCCGTAAGTATTGAAGATTCTGATAATTTTTATGTCAACTTTATTTTGACGGTGATAATCCATAAAAAGAGTTTCGGCACAGCGTTTTCCTTCGTCATAACAAGAACGAATTCCGATTGGATTTACATTTCCCCAATAATCTTCGGTTTGTGGATGTACTTTTGGGTCGCCATAAACTTCACTTGTAGAAGCCTGTAAAATTGTTGCTCTGATTCGCTTTGCCAATCCTAACATATTAATTGCTCCCATAACAGAAGTTTTAACTGTTTTTATCGGATTGTATTGATAATGAATTGGTGAGGCAGGACAAGCAAGGTTATAAATTTGGTCAACCTCAACAAAATAAGGCATTGTTACATCGTGGCGAACAATTTCGAAAAGAGGATTTTTGATTAAATGAACAATATTCCTTTTATCTCCTGTAAAATAATTATCAAGCGAAATTACTTCGTTTCCTTCGTTAAGTAATCGCTCAATAAGATGAGAACCTATAAATCCAGCTCCTCCGGTTACTAATATTTTTTTCATCTGTTTAAATTTCTTTATTTGACTCTGATTTATTTTTTTTGACAGGATTAACAAGATTTACAGGTTAATCCTGTAATCCTGTCTAAATTATTATTAAAATCATTCCTTTCCCAAAAAAATCGGGATATAAATAGTGTGCCCAAATTTTTGATAGAGAAAGATTCATCCGTTTTTAAGATTTTCTTCCCATACAAAAATACTCAAAGCCACTTTCTTTAACTTCTGCAATATCGTAAATATTTCGTCCATCGAAAATTACTTTAGTTTTCATAAGCTTTTCCATTACTTTAAAGTTTGGAACTCTAAACTCATTCCATTCTGTTACTACAAGTAATGCGTCTGAATCAATTAAGGCTTCGTACTGGTCTTTTGCATAGTGAATTTTATTGCCAATTTTGCGTTCACATTCGTGCATTGCCACTGGGTCGTAAGCATTTACTTTTGCTCCGGCTTCAATTAATTTGTCAATTATAACAAGTGCTGGAGCTTCACGCATGTCGTCGGTATTTGGCTTGAAAGATAAGCCCCAAATTGAAATTGTTTTACCTTTTAAATTTCCATTAAAGTAATTATTCAATTTATTGAATAAAACTGATTTTTGTCTATCGTTTACATTTTCAACAGATTGCAAAACCTCTAACGTGTAATTATTTTCTTTAGCTGTTTTTATAAGTGCTTTTACATCTTTTGGGAAACATGAACCGCCGTAGCCAACACCAGGATACAGAAATTTATGTCCTATTCGAGTATCACTACCAATTCCCTTTCTGACTAGATTAACATCTGCACCTACAATTTCGCAAAGATTTGCAATATCGTTCATAAAGCTGATTCTTGTTGCTAACATTGCGTTTGCAGCATATTTTGTTAACTCCGCAGAAGGAACGTCCATAAATAAAATTGGATGATTATTCAATACAAATGCTTTGTATAAACGTTTCATTATTTTTTCGGCATCTTCTGACTCTAAACCAATTACAATACGGTCGGGTTTAAGAAAATCGTCAATAGCATTACCTTCTTTCAAAAATTCGGGATTAGAAGCTACATCAAATTTTAAGTTTGAACCACGCTTATTAAGTTCATCTTGAACAGCAGCTTTTACTTTTTTTGCAGTTCCAATTGGCACCGTACTTTTGGTAACTACAACTATATACTGGTTCATGTTTTTTCCAATTTCTCTTGCAACCCCTATTACGTATTGCAAATCGGCACTTCCATCTTCGTCGGGTGGAGTTCCTACTGCTATAAAAACTGCTTCACACTCAACCAAACTTTCTTTAATATCTGTCGTAAAAAACAATCTTTCTTTTGCAACATTGCGTTGCACCATATCCTCTAATCCAGGCTCATAAATAGGAATTTTTCCATTATTAAGCATTTTAATTTTGTTCTCGTCAATATCAACACAAGTAACTGTAATACCTGTTTCTGCAAAGCATGTTCCTGTAACTAATCCTACATATCCTGTTCCTACAACTGAAATTTTCATATATTTTTAATTATTTTTAAAATAAGACTGATTTTGATTTGTACAATTAAAAGAACTTTAAACTGCTGCATTTTTTTGTACAGCTTTCATAGTTTGATAAAAGTTTTTTAAAAGTTGAGGTATTAATTCATTGAGATTAATATTTTGCTTAATAATCCACTTTCTAACTTCTTTATCAAGTGGGAATTCTTCCATTTTTATCCATTGAATTTTACCAGAATCAATATCATCTTCTGTAATTTCTGGAATTTCGTTACAATCAATATTATCATCATCATAAAAGATAAGATTTTCAGGAACTCGAATTTTGTACTCATTAAAAAGAACAACCTCATTTACAGGTATATGTTCTTTTTTAAAATCAATTTCTGATTGAGTAATCTTTTTCCCTGCATTAAGTAGTTTCAATGCTTTTTCCCAATATATTTTCATTTGTTTTCACTTAAAAGATATTTGTCATGCAAAGTTCGCAAAGTTAAAAAAAATTCTTTGCACAAGCTGGCTCATACTGCCATTGGCAGTTTGCCTTCTTTGCAAACTTAGCGTGAAATCTTTTTTTTTAATCATTCTTTTGTGTATCATTATTTTTGGTCGTGAATGTTTCATCCCATTCAAATTCCATTATTTATTACAAATTTAATAATGCAAATCAACTAATAATGATAAATGTTGTAAATTTTATTTTTTAAAATTATTCTTTATATTTAAAAACTTATTAATTTTAAACTCGAAAATACAAATAAATAAAACATTTCTATGGAAAACAATGATATATTAAATACAGTAAAACAAAAAGCTCAAATTTGGATTAATGGAAGTTTCGATTCTGAAACAAAAAAAAATGTAAAACACTTACTCGAAAATGATGAAAACGAACTCATTGAATCATTTTATCAGGATTTGGAATTTGGAACCGGTGGTTTACGTGGAATTATGGGAGTTGGGACAAATAGAATGAATATTTATACTGTAGGAATGGCAACTCAAGGATTTTCAAACTACTTTAAACAACAGTTTCCAAATGAAAAACAAATTAAGGTTGCTGTTGCTCACGATAGCCGAAACAATAGTCGTTTATTTGCCGAAACAACAGCAAATATTTTTTCTGCAAACGGATTTAAGGTTTTCTTATTTGATTCGTTACGCCCAACACCGGAACTTTCGTTTGCAATTCGACATTTTGGTTGTCAGGGTGGAGTTGTTGTTACAGCTTCGCATAATCCTAAGGAATATAATGGATATAAAGCATATTGGAACGATGGAGGTCAACTTGTTGAACCACACGATAAAAATGTAATTGCCGAAGTTCAAAAAATCACTTCTGTAGATGATGTTAAATTTATAGGCAATGCTAAAAACATTACAATTATTGGTAACGAAGTTGACGAAATTTATCTCGAAAAAATTAAGGAATTATCGTTATCTCCCGAATGTATTAAACGCAATAGTGATATTAATATAGTTTATACGCCAATTCATGGTTCTGGAACTAAGCTTGTTCCGATGATTCTTAAAAAATATGGATTTACAAATATCTCTATTGTAAAAGAACAGGAAACACCAGATGGAAATTTTCCAACTGTAATTTCGCCAAACCCCGAAGTGCCTGATGCACTGAGATTGGCAATTGAAAAAGCAAAACAAGTTGGAGCCGATTTAGTTATGGCTACCGACCCCGATGCTGACAGAGTTGGAATTGCAGTGAGAAACAACCGAAACGAATTTATTTTATTAAACGGAAATCAAACAGGCTCTATTTTAGTGTATTATCTGCTTACAAAATGGAAACAAAATGGCAAATTAACTGGCAAAGAATATGTTTGCAAAACCATTGTTACAACCGAACTTATAAAAGCAATGTCGGACAAATTCGAGGTTGAATGTTTTGATGTACTAACTGGTTTTAAATACATTGCCGAATTAATTAAAGAAAATGAAGGCAAAAAACTATTCATCGGTGGCGGAGAAGAAAGCTACGGATATTTAGCCGGAGAATTTGTTCGCGATAAAGATGCCGTAATTGCCTGTGCGTTAATAGCCGAAGCTGCTGCATGGGCAAAAGATAATGGCAAAACATTTTACGAACTTCTGCTCGATATTTACGCAGAATATGGTTTATATAAAGAAGACCTTATAAACGTTGTTCGCAAAGGAAAATCGGGAGCCGAAGAAATTCAACAAATGATGAGCGATTATCGCAAAAATCCTCCAACTTCAATTAACAATTCAAAAGTTATAGAAATTCGTGATTATCAACTTAAAATAATCAAAAACCTTGTTACAGGAAAAGAATCGCAAATTAATATGCCAAAATCGAATGTATTGCAATTTTTCCTCGAAGATGGTTCAAAAATTACAGTTCGCCCATCGGGTACAGAACCTAAAATTAAGTTTTATGTTGGAGTTAAGGCTGATTTGAAAAATAGAGATGATTTTGAAAAGGTGGATAAGGAATTAGCAGAGAAGGTTTTTGGGGTGAAGAGGGGTTTGAAATTGTAATAAGAATGATACCAAAAAAAAAGCTTTTTCATACGCTTAAAATAATGTATAGTAGAAAGATCAAGTGTTGTGTTTTATCTGTTTTTATAGCGTACTTTTTTATAAATTCATCATTTTCACAAAACAATTATTACGAATATACTAAGGTAACTACTTTAGATATTCACCATTATAGTGGATGGTATTTATCAAGTCTTCCAGAAAAACAACCTGTTTTATTTCCCGAATCTATGCTTACCGACAGTATTGGTTTTGGATTTAACAGAGCCAAAATTTGCTGGTATTCTATTGACCCACTTTTTTTGAGAAACAATTCTGCTACTCCTACACACATTAAAGAAAACCCTGATTTTCAATCAAACCATTTTGTTAGAGAAATTTTTGAAAAAGAAATTTTTCCAGATAGTGAACATCCAAATAATATACCTACAAATATTTCTGTACTAAATTTAGCTTATTATCCACAAGAAAAAGGACCTTATAATTATGATATAAATCAAACTACTTTTTCTTCCGGAATTGATTCAAATGGCCTATTACTAAACCCAAAATCACGCTGGGCTGGAATTATGAGAGAAATCGAAACTCCTGATTTTGAAAGAGCATCAATAAAAACTATTGAATTTTGGTTAATGGACCCTTTTGTATATGACACAATACATTCTGGAGGGGAAATGTATATTAATCTTGGAGATATCTCTGAAGATATTCTAAAAGATTCTTGGCTATCATTCGAAAATTCACCTAAAGATACTACTTCTATATGGGGTAATGTATCGACAATTACTCCTGGTTTATACATTGATAATAATAATCCATATAGATTTTCAGATTGTGGCTTAGATGGTTTTCCTGATTTTTCTGAAAGGCAATTTTTTAGTTATCCTAATTATATAAACAGCAAGTATTCATATTTAATTTCTATTTTAAATAGCTATGGAAGTCAATCTCTTGCATATCAAAATGCAATTCAAGACCCTTCTAATGATAACTATCACCATTTCAGAGGTTCTGATTACGACCAACTTCATTTAGGAATTATTGAACGTTATAAAAAATTTAATTTACTAGAAGGAAATTCTACTTCTGAGAGAATAGCTTCAATTTTACCAGATTTTGAAGATATTAATAAAAATTTTGAACTTGAAGTTGCAGAAAATTATTTCCAATATCAAATTCATATAAAACCTGATTCTTTTATTATTGGTCATAATTATATTGACGATACAATCTCCTATAACGCCACTTTTAAAAATGGAACAAAAAATTGGTTAACCTGGTTTCATTTTACAATACCAATTGAGTCGTTTCAAAAACGTTTTGGACAAATTAGCAGTTTTAAAAAAATTAAATTTATACGTATTTTTTTGAAAAATTTTGAGGATTCTATTATTATGAGATTAGCTACTTTAGATTTAGTTCGAAAAGCTGATTATAAATATATTATCCCTAATGATATTGAGGCAAATAAATTATATATTTATCCAAATCCTTCAAATGGTAATTTTACAATATATTTATCAGATATTGAATGCCATATAATTGACCTTTATAATTTAGATGGACAGAGAATTGATATTGATAATATTAAATCAACTGATTCAATGGGCCCCAAATTTATTAATATAAAAAACTTGAATAAAGGAATATATATTATTAAGGTTATTAGTGTTGATAATAAAGTATTTACTAGCAAAATTTTAATCTTATAATGAAGAAAAACCCCTTCTCATTCTCATCTGTCATAATTATTTTTTCAACCTTAGTCATTATTAGGCTAATATACATTGATTTTTCAAATCGATCATTTCAGTGGGATTCCCTTGGTTATTATATGTATCTACCATCGCAATACATTTATCACGATGTTAAAGAATTGAAATGGTATCCTGAATTAAAAGAAAAATATAATTTTCCGGGCGATTTTTATCAGGCTAGTAAACATAAAGAAACCGGGAATTATGTGTTTTTTTACACAATGGGAGTATCTGTTCTCGAAACTCCATTTTTCTTTATCGGTCATTTTGTTGCAGGATTTTTAGGATATTCTCAAGATGGTTTTTCTCCTCCATATCATTTAACAATTAATTTTGGTTTACTACTTTATCTTTTAGTAGGGTTTTTTCTACTCCGAAAAGTTCTGTTACGATGGTTCAGCGACAAAATTACTGCGATAGTTCTTTTGCTTGTGTGCCTTGCTACAAATTTTCCTCAGTATTCGGCAATTGAAGCCGGATTTACTCATGGCTATCTGTTTTTCATTTATTGTTTAATGTTGTATTTTACAGTTATTTGGCACGATAATCCTACTTTAAAAAAGTCATTCGTGATTGGACTGATAATTGGGTTTGCAATACTAATAAGGGTTACAGACGCATTAATAATGTTTATTCCTATTTTTTGGAATTGCCATACAAAAGAGTTAAGAAAACAAAAAATTGCATTTTTTAAATCACAGCCAAAGCACATTTACATTGCAATTTTAGCTACATTTTTAATGTTACTACCTCAGCTTATATATTGGAATCACGTTACAGGTCATTTAATTCATCAAATGGGTTCAAAATGGCATTTTCTTAATCCGTTTTTCAGAGTTTTAGTGGGATGGGAAAAAGGTTGGTTTATATATACTCCAGTCGTATTATTTATGGTTTTAGGACTGTTTTTTATGAAAACCAAAGAGTTTCGTAATTCTGTATTAGTATTTATAATTTTAAATATATGGGTTGTAATATCATGGCATGTATGGCGTTATGGAGCGAGCTATTCGACTCGTGCTTTGGCACAATGTTTACCAGTATTGGCTTTTCCGCTTGGAGTTCTTATTACAAAAATCTATAAGAAAAAAGTCTTAATAATATTGTTTTCGATAACAGTTTCATATTTAACTATTGTGAATTTATTTCAGATATGGCAATACAACAAAGGAATTATTCATTATGACGATATGAACCGTCGGTATTATCAAGCAGTATATCTTAATCCATCGCCAACACCTGTTGAAATGTCGTTGCTTGATACTGATGAATTTCTAAATAATGAAAATGATTTTAAACAAGAAATAATTTTCAAATCAGATTCTGTGTTTATATTAAATGCTGAATATGATACGATTAATATTCTGTTTTCTGAAAAAATTTCTGAACACAATTTGTTAAATGCAAAATGGCTAAAACTATCGGTTAATTACAAAACAGATTATACGGTTTGGGGAGCATATTTTGTAGCAGAGCTAAAAAACAGCTCAGGTTTAATCAAACAACGTTCAATAAGATTAGATAATGTTCTTTTTAAATCTAATTTAAAAAATACAGCCGAGTTTTATTTTAATACTGAAAATGCAAATTCAGATGATGAACTTATCATATATGGTAAAACTATAATGAATAGTAAAATTGAATTAACTGATTTTAAAATTATATCATATTTTTGAATAAAAAAAGCTGTCATTTAAGTTGACAGCTTTTCAAAATTTCGATTTTATTTATTTCTCCAAATCATCAAAATCAACCTTTGAATATTCCTTCTCTTCTGAAAATTCATCGTCGTTGCGAGTAAAAACAGTTCCTTCAGGTGAATTATCTTTAACATATTGAACAACCTCATTTATCCCTTCAACAAATTTTTCAAAATCCTCTTTGTAAAGGAATATTTTATGCTTTTCAAAATGGTATTTTCCATCACGGTCAAACATTTTTTTGCTCTCAGTTACCGTTAGGTACATTTCATCTCTCCTTGTTGACTTAACATCAAAAAAATATGTTCTTTTTCCAGCTCGAACTGCCTTTGAAAAAATCTCATCTCTGACGTTCTCTCTTTTTTGTTCGTATCCTTCCATCGTTCAATAATTTATATTAATAAAAACAATTCTTCAGTAGCAAAAATAAAAAAAAATAATTACAAATTATTTTTATTAAATCAATTTACAAAATAGTTCTCAATAAATATTACAATTTTATCAAAGAAATATATCTATTCGTCATCAAAAAAACAACAATTAGTAATTTTATTAAAAATTTAAATTAATTTTGCATCACTAATTTAACAAATATAATCAAATATAAGTTCTTTAAATGTTAAGCCGTCGCTTGTTAAGAATAAAAGTAATGCATATTTTATATGCTTATTTTAATGCAGAATCTCCCGATTTTTCAAAATACGAAAAAGAATTACAGTATAGTATTAATAAATCTTACGATTTATATCACTTTCTTTTATCATTAATGCTTGATATAAGAAGGTTTATTGATTTAAAACAAGATCAAGCAAAAACAAAACGCATTTTATTAGATTCTGATATAAACCCAAATACTAGATTTCTTGATAATAAATTTTTAGTTCAATTATCAACAAATATTCAATTAAGAGATTTTCTGAATGTTAAAAAACTTAGTTGGGTTAACCATCCAGAGATTATAAAAAATTTATATAACTCAATTCAATGCTCTGAATATTTTACAGAATATATGAGCTTAGAGACAAGCGATTATGATCAAGATAAGAAATTTATTTCAAACATTTATGAGCATATTATTGTAAACGATGAAGAGCTTTACAATGCTCTTGAAGAAATGAGCATTTACTGGAACGACGATGTTGAATTTGTTATTAGCATGATATTAAAAACAATAAAAAGCTTTAAAGAAAACGACTCTATTTCGGCTAAACTAATGCCTTTATATAAAAATACCGACGATAAAGAATTTATTATTCAACTATTCAAGAAAACAATTGCTAACTCAATAGAAAACACCAAGTTAATAGATAGTTATATTAAAAATTGGGAAATTGATAGAATTGCTTTTATGGACATTTTGATAATGCAATTAGCAATTACTGAGGCAGTTGAATTTTCATCAATTCCAATTAAAGTTACACTAAATGAATACATTGATATTGCTAAATTTTATAGCACTGCAAAAAGTGGAACATTCATTAATGGAGTTTTAGATAAAATTTTTGCAGACTTGAAAAAAAATAAGAAAATTGTAAAAAGAGGTTTAGGTCTGGTTGGTGATTAAAGATATCACAAATTACTTCATTTAAATAATTAACTAATTTTGATTTTTTCGTTTGCATATTTTATAGTTATTTTGGAGAAAAAAACATGAGAAAATTAATATTTCATCTTTTTATTTATATTGCATTATTTAGCACAATATCATGTAATAGTGATAGTAGCAAAAATAAATCAAGTTCTAATATTTCAACAGACTTAATTCAAAACCCTGTTACATCTGATGGAAATACTAACAAATCAGGACTGCCCGAAATAAAATTCCAAAAGTTAGAGCACGACTTTGGGGCAATTATAGATGGCGAAAAAGTTTCATATACTTTTAAATTTGAAAATACAGGAGGTTCAGATTTAGTTATTACATCAGCAAAAGGAAGTTGTGGATGCACAGTTCCAAAATTCAGTAAAGAGCCTATTCCTGCTGGAAAAAGTGGAGAAATTGAAATTATTTTTGACAGCTCCGGAAAATCAGGAGTTCAACACAAAACTGTTACTGTACTTGCTAATACACAGCCAAATACAACAACTTTAACAGTAACAGCTGAAATTATAACACCAAACAAATAAATATAATATATGAGTAATTTAATGTTCGTAGTGCTTATGGCACAAAGCGGAGGAGAGCAAAATCCAATAGCATCTTTTCTTCCACTAATTTTAATCGTTGTGGTTTTTTATTTCTTTATGATTCGTCCTCAAATGAAAAAACAAAAAGAAATGAGAAAATTCAGAGATTCATTACAAGCTGGAGATAAAATCATTACAACTGGCGGAATCTATGGAAAAATTGCTGATATTAAAGAAAATATCGTGGTTATGGAAGTAGAAGACAAAATGCGTTTAAGAATTGATAAATCTGCTGTTTTAAGAGATCCTTCTGATTTAGCTGACAAAAAATAATTCTTTTTTAAAATATTTCTTTTAATAAATTACCGAATATAAAATATTCGGTAATTTATTTTTTATACCTTAGTACCATAATTAATTATCAAATGTAATTTTACAAAATGATGATAATTAATATTTTATCGCAAATAAATATTTTAAATTTGTTTCAATTTGGATTCGGGAATTTTAAAATTATTCAGACAGCTTCAGAATAAAAGTTATTTAAAACCAAATAAAAAACTTTTTATATTTCTGTTTTTCCTTACATTATCTACGTGCTTTTGGTTTTTAAATGTTCTTACAAACAGTTTTGTTTCAACAATAAATTATCCAGTTAAGTATAAAAATTTTCCCGAAGATAAAGTTGTAGTTAATAACTTGCCAAATGAATTGGAGCTTGAAATTAAAGCCTCTGGTTTTATGCTAGTTAGATATTACCTCAGTACTTCCATCCCTCCTATTTTATTTGACATAAATTCATTTTATGAAAAACACGCTGTAATATCTTCAACAACAAATGTATATATACTTACAAAGCTCGCAAAAGATAAAATTCAATCACAATTACAATATAAAATTGAAATATTAGATATAAACCCAGATACCATTTTTGCTCAATTTGCAACAGTAATCAGTAAAAAAATACCAGTAAAACCAAATTTAAATATCAGTTTTGAAAAGCAATACATGATAAATGGGAATATTACAGTTACTCCAGATTCTATTGAGGTTTCTGGTCCAAGTTCAATACTTGATACATTACTTTTTGTTGAAACTCCAAAATTAGAATTTGAAGAATTAAATAAAACCATTAAACGAACAGCTTTTTTACAAGAAATACCAGAATTAAAATTTGTAAAAAGCAGAGTTGTTGTTGAAGTTCCGGTTGATAAATTCACTGAAACATCTTTAAATATCCCTATTTCAATTTTAAATATTCCTGAAAATGTCAACCTTAAAATGTTTCCAGACGAAATAAAAGCGACGTTTATGGTTCCAATGACTAAATTTTCAGAAATTAAAGCACAACATTTTACGTTCAATGTTGATTTTAATGAAACAGATTCGCTAAATGTACATAAGCTAAGAGTTTATGCTGGTAATATTCCTGAATCAATTCATAAATTAAATTACCAACCTTCATTTATTGATTATATAGTCGAAAAATAATGCTTAAAGTAGCAATTACCGGAGGAATTGGAAGTGGAAAATCAATGGCTTCAAATATTTTTAAAATTTTAGGAATTGAAATATATAACTCTGATGTAAAAGCCCGAATGTTAATGAGCCAAAATTCGGATTTAATAACACTCCTAAAAGCAAACTTTGGAGACGAAGCATACAATGGTAAGTTTCTAAATTCCAGATATATATCCGATATTGTTTTTGGCAATAGTGCAAAATTACAAAAATTAAATAGCATTGTTCATCCATTTGTAACTAAAGATATAAATAATTGGTTTTCCGAGAATTGTAACTGTAATTACAAAATCGTTGAATCAGCAATAATATTTGAAAACAATCTTGAGCACTTATTCGATTATATAATTGTTGTTTATGCACCAAAATATATTCGTATAGAGCGAGTTAAAAACAGAGAATATAATACAACTAAATCAATTAACACTAGAATTAAAAATCAGTTAGATGATAAAATTAAATTACAAAAAGCAGATTTTATAATAAAGAATCATAACAAACTAATTGTACCTCAAATAATTGAAATTCATAATAAACTAAAAAATTTATCTAATCATGGCTAAATATGGAAAATGGCTGACAGGCGGATTAGGCTGGGCGTTTTTTGGACCCATTGGTGGAATTTTAGGATTTGTACTTGGGTCATTAATTGATAATACCGAAATTCGAACAACTGGAGGAAATTTTGGAACAACTCGTGGCGATTTTGTTGCAAGTATGGTAATTTTAATTGCTGCTGTTATGAAAGCAGATGGCAAAATAGTAAAAGATGAATTAGATTATGTAAAGAAATATTTTGTACAAATTTTTGGAGAAGAAAAAGCAAAAGAAGCTATTCTTTTATTAAGAGATTTACTTAAAAAAGAAATTCCAGTTCAAGAAGTTACATTTCAAATCAAACAACATTTAGATTATTCGTCAAGACTTCAGCTTTTGCATTTTCTTTATGGAGTTGCAAATTCTGACGGACATATTCATCTTAAAGAGTTAGAATTAATTGAATTAATAACACATCAATTAGGAATTAATTCAAAAGATTCCGATTCAATAAAATCAATGTTTATTGCCAATACAGATTCTGCTTACAAAATTCTTGAAGTTGACCCATCAGCCAGTGATGAAGATGTGAAAAAAGCATATCGAAAAATGGCAATTAAATATCATCCCGATAAAGTTAGTTATCTTGGAGATGAAGTTCAAAAAGCTGCCAATGAAAAATTTCAAAAAGTAAATGAAGCATTTGAAAAAATCAAAAAAGAACGAGGTATTAACTAATTGTTGAAAAATATTAAAAAATAAAATTTCTTGATTAAAGTAGAATTGTATTTTTGTTCGTCTAAAAATATTAATATATGGATTTAAAAGGAATATTAGCAATTTCTGGTCATCAAGGCCTTTACAAACTTATTTCACAAGCTAAAAACAGCATTATTGTTGAGTCTTTAACAGAAAAAACAAGAATGCCTGCTTATGCTTCTACTAAAATTAGTGCACTAGAAGATATAGCTATATATACTGATGAGGAAGAAGTTCCGTTGAAAGTAGTTTTCAAAAACATGTTTGATAAAGAAAAGGGAAAGCAAGCGATTAATCATAAAGCTTCTAACGATGAAATCAAATCATACTTTGAAGAAGTACTTCCTACTTATGATAAAGATAGAGTATATGTATCTGATATGAAAAAAATTATAAATTGGTATAATATCCTTCATCAGGTTGATTTATTAAATGTTAAAGAAGTTGAACATGAAAAAGCAACAGAAGAAATTCTAGAAAAATAAGTAGAATTAATTGCTTTTTACCTGATTTTTTACAAAATTTACATCTTCGATAAGATAGGTAACTATCTTATTTTTTTTATTTATTAAAACAACAAGTATTGTGAATAAATTAATCCTTTTTTTAATTGTTTTGTTGGTTACTTTCGCCACTGAAGCAAAATCGCAAGTTTTTAATGATCAGGTATATAAATTCAGCAAAGTACTTAGTTTAGTAAAAACATTTTATGTTGATTCTGTAAATCAAGACGATTTATTGGAAGATGCAATTGTTGGAATGTTAAAAGAATTAGACCCTCATTCTATTTACATAACAAAAGATGAAGTTGACGAAATGAATGAACCTTTGCAAGGAAACTTTGACGGAGTTGGAATTCAATTTAACATACTAAACGATACAATTATAGTAGTATCGCCTATTTCTGGCGGACCTTCAGAAAAATTAGGAATTTTAGCCGGCGACAGAATAGTTACAATTGAAGGTGCAAATGTTGCAGGCAATGGAATCAAAAATAAAGATGTTGTTGCAAAATTAAGAGGCGAAAAAGGAACAATTGTTAATGTTGCCATTTGGAGAAAAGGCGAAAAAGAACTATTAGACTTTGCTATTGTACGTGATAAAATTCCAATTTTCAGTATAGATGCAGCTTTTATGGCAACTCCAGATGCTGGATATATAAAACTTAATCGTTTTGCAGCAACAAGCATGAATGAATTTAGTTTGGCAATGGACAAATTGAAAAAACAAGGAGCAAAAAATTTAATTTTAGACTTACAAGGAAATTCAGGAGGTTATTTAAATATTGCTATTGAACTTGCCGATAATATTTTAGGCGAAAAAAAATTAATCGTTTATACAGAAGGAATAAGTAGTCCAAAACAAGAATATACATCAACATCAAGTGGCGGATTTACTGAAGGTAAAATTATTATTTTAGTTGATGAAGGCTCTGCATCTGCAAGTGAAATTGTATCGGGAGCAATCCAAGATTGGGACAAAGGTTTGATTTTAGGACGAAGAACTTTTGGAAAAGGGCTTGTACAACGTCCATTTAATCTGCCTGATGGCTCAATGATTAGATTGACAATTGCACGATACTATACTCCTACCGGACGATTAATTCAAAAAGATTACGAAGGTGGCTACAACGAATATTCAAAAGATATTATAAACAGATATAATCATGGAGAACTTTCAAATGCAGATAGCATTCATTTTCCTGACTCATTGAAATATAAAACATTAGTACTTAAAAGAAATGTTTATGGTGGAGGTGGTATTATGCCCGATTTTTTCATTCCAATTGACACAACAAATTACTCATCATATTATAGAGATTTAGTACGCAAAGGAATTTTAAACAAGTTTATTTTAACTTATATTGATGCTAATAGAAAATCGTTATCTATTGAATATCCTGAATTTTCAAAATTTAGAGACAATTACATCTTTTCAGATAAATTACTAGACGAATTAACTGCCTTTGCAGAAAAAGAAGAATTAAAGCTTAAGCCCGAAGAATTTAACAAATCAAAAGAAGATATTCGTACACAAGCAAAAGCTCTACTTGCCAGAGACTTATGGGATTCGAGTGAATTTTTTGAAATAATGAATATTAAAAATGATGCTTATTTAAAAGCTGTTGAATTAATGAATAATACCACTGAATATAATAAAATGCTTGGAATAAAATAAACGTATATTTGTTTCAAAGAAATTTTGAAAATATGTCGCATTTTAATAAACGAAACTTCATAATTTATATTCATCTTGCTGTTACATAACATTTAGCTAAACTCTACGTACAACTAGGGAAATGAGACATTTTACAGAACATATAATTTTAATAATTTTTGTTTCTGTAATAACTTTGTTTTTTTCTTTCAAAAGCTCAGCTCAAGATTGTACAATTACATCTAAGGCTAACGATATGATTCCGGACAAACTTTGTGCTCCGGTTTCTTTGTCTTGGGAAGTTACATATAGAGGCGTAAATGATAATGGAACCTCCGTAGAAATTCAGTTTAACTGGGATGATGGAAATCCAACCGAAACAGTTGCTGCTATTAGTACTAATCCTGCACAGAAAGAATGGAAAGTTCTAGTTAATCACGTTTATCCTAAAGGAGGTATTTCTTGCAACTATAATCCAACTGCCACCCTTGTTGTTAATGGAGTACTTTGTACAAGTTCAATTCAAGAACAAAACGTAACTGTTTGGGATACCGACGACGAAAATGGTGGAGCTGTAACTATTTCACCACAAGTATTTCCTATATGTGTTGGCAATTCAGGAACTGTAACATTTCAAGATGTTTCAATTTTCAATTGTGTCCCACCTGTAGAAAACGACAATCAAAACTTAGCAACACGTTGGACTCAGTGGGTTTATGGAACTAGTTTTACAATTTCAAATGTATTAGTTAATGGTTCTGCTCAAGCATATCCATATTATGATGCAGTTTATGAACATACTGGTCCTGTAACCGGACCTCAACCTCCAAATGATTTTAGCTTTCCATGCTTTTCGCCTGCCACGGCTACTGTTGCCCAATTTTTTGAAGTTACTCTCAGATATTGGAATTACTGTAATCCTTATGACGACCCAAATATTCCCGGACTACCAGCAGATTTGGTTAATGGAGATAATCCTCCTGTTATAGGAACAGCAATGATTTTAATTGTTCCTCGACCTGATGCAACAATAACGCCAGCTGGACCTTTTTGTGAAAACGCATCTGCTGTATTTTTAACTGCTGCAACTGCAGGAGGAACATGGTCAGGGACAGGAATTACCAACTCTTCAAATGGACGGTTTAATCCTGCAACAGCTGGACCTGGAACTCACACAATAACATACATAGTTACCGATGGAAACGGATGTGCAGGAACTGATACAGAAACAATTACTGTTTATGCAATTCCCAACCCAAACATTTTGCCTTCATCACCTGCAGAGGTTTGCCCGGGAGACTCACTTCAACTTGATGGAAATCCAATTCAAGGAAGTGGAAATATCATTACACATTTATGGACTGGAAATACTGCTCCGTTAACTGCAACAAATATTCAAAATCCGTATTTTTATACAAACACACAAGGTTCTTATGTTTTAACATACAAAGTTACAGACGATAACAGCTGTTTTAAGGCTGAAAATATAACTGTAAATGTTAACCCCGTTTCTGCAAACATAATTCCAAATCCAGCTGAAGCTTGTAAAGGTCAAAATTTTATAATTAACGGAAATCCTTCGGGTGGAACTGGAAATTATGTTACACACGACTGGAGTGGCGATGCCATTTTACTTAGCGATTCTACAATTCAAACTCCAATATTTAATTCTGCAGTTACTGGAATTTTTAACTTTTCGTACTTTGTTTCAGATAATAATGGCTGCTATGGAACTGATAATATTTCAGTTACAGTATTTGATGTCCCAGTTTCTAACGCTGGAATAAACGACAGTATTTGTGGAAAAAACTATTCATTTTCTGCAATACCAAGCATTGGAACAGGAACTTGGTCGAAAAGCTCAGGTGCTGGAACTGCCAATTTTACAAATGTTAACAGCCCTACATCATCTGTAAGTGTTAGCTCATTTGGAACTTATCAGTTTAAATGGAAAGAAGTTTTTGGTCCAAATTGTTCCGATAGTGCATTTGTAACAATAACATTTATTGAAACTCCAATATCTAATGCAGGAACTGACAATAGCACTTGCGGATTTAACATTCAACTAAATTCTGTTCCAAGCGTTGGAGTTGGAGAATGGAGTCTTTTATCAGGAACAGGCAATTTAAATTTTACAAGTATAAACTCGAATAATAGCTTTATTACTGCCGATACTTATGGGAGTTATGAGCTTATTTGGTCAGAGGACAATTCGTTTGGATGCGTTGATAACGATACAGTTACTATTAATTTTGATGTTGTTCCAATTACACTTTTTACTCCATTTGATTCGTCGGGATGTACTCCTTTTACTATTAACTTTATTGATAATTCTGTTGGTTCGTCAATATATTTATGGAATTTCGGAGGTACAAACACTTCAAGTAATCAAAATCCTACATATACTTTCATTAACAATGGAACTTCAAACTTAAGTTTTGATGTTAAATTAGTTACAAGTTCAATTTATGGATGTAAAGACTCAATTAGCACAACTGTAACAGTTTTTCCAAAACCAAATTCAGTATTTACACACGATGCAACACCATCATGCAGTCCACTAAGTGTCAATTTTACAAATACATCAACAGAATCTAATTTTCATATCTGGAATTATGCTGATGGAAGCGGAAACGACACAATTTTTCAAAATTCTCATATATTTACAAACGACACTTCATTTATTCAGTATCTTAATGTACAGCTAATTGCTGTATCTGCAAATAACTGCAAAGACACATCATCGCAAATAATTACAGTTTATCCAAATCCAAATTACAACTTTGTTATAAATCCAGATTCGGCTTGTCATCCTGCAAATGTAAACCTGCTTGCTACACCTGGAGCTTTTGTTTACACTTGGAATTTTGGCGACGGATCAACATCAAATGGCAGTTATAATATTAATCACAACTATGTAAACAATTCAAATACAGACACTAGCTTTACTATTAAACTAAATACAACCTCATTATTGGGATGCAAAGATTCATCAACACAACAAGTTACAATCCATCCAAAACCTTCAGCAATTTTCACAATTGATACAAATTCAGGTTGTACTCCATTGAATATTCTTTTTACTAATAATTCGCAAAATGCCTCATTTTATTATTGGAATTTTGGCGATGGAAATATTGACACTTTAAGCAATTTGCCTTTCACTCACACATACACTAACAATATTAGTACTCCAATAATCAACAACATTACTTTAGTTACAGAATCCTCAAATGGTTGTAAAGATACTGCAAGTAATACTGTTACAATTTATCCCGAAATAATTGCAAATTTTACATCTGATACAGTTGGCTGTGAGCCATTAACTTTGCAATTTATAAATTTATCAATAGGTGCAAATAGCTACACTTGGGATTTTGCAAATGGAAATACTTCAACTCAAACTAACCCATTAAATACATTTGAAACAGCAGATTATAACGATAGTATTTTCAGAATTGAATTAATCTCCAAATCGCAGTATAATTGTAGAGATACTTCATTTTTAAATATTCATGTTCTGCCAAAACCAATGTCTGAATTTTATCCCGATACAATTGCTGGATGTTCGCCTTTCGATGCTGAAATAATTAACCTTTCGGAAGGAGCCGATTCTTTTCAATGGAATTTTGGTGATGGCGAATTTTCAAACAGCACTGATTCAATCATTAACCATCTTTATTATAACAACTTAAGTTCGCCAAGCCAATTTCAAATAAGTTTGACAGCTTTTAATATTTTTGGTTGCTTCGACGAAAATTTCAAGCCTGTGATTGTATATCCAAATATAAATGCAGATTTTACAACAGATACAACAGGCTGTCATCCATTGAATTTACAATTGTTAAATCAGTCTTATGGTGCAAATCAGTATTTTTGGAATTTTGGAGATGGAGCTAGTTCATCGTCGATAAATCCAATTCATATATTTAATAATTATGGATTTACAGACACTACTTTCAATGTTCGTTTGATTGTAAAATCATCGTTTAATTGTTTCGATTCAATATTTAAAAATATTAATGTTTATCCTAAGCCTATTGCGAATTTTATTCCCGATTCAATAACTGGATGTTCGCCATTTACTTCACAAATAACAAACTCATCGCAAGGAGCTGATATTAATAATTGGAATTTTGGAGATGGAAGTTTAAGCTCTTCAAACGACACTTTAATTTCACATTTATATACAAACAACCTTAGCTCTCCAAGCGAGTTTCAAATAAGCCTTAGTGTCGAAAATACATTTGGCTGTATAGACCAAATTTATAAACCTGTAATTGTGTATCCAAATGTAAATGCTGACTTTATTTCAGATACTGCTGGTTGCCATCCTTTAAATATTTTGTTTTTAAACCAATCGTCAGGTGCAAGTGTTTATAATTGGGACTTTGGCGATAACGATAATTCGTTCACCTTAAATCCTTCGCATATATATCAAAATACAACTCAATCAGACACTACGTTTACCGTTAATTTAATTGTAGAATCGATTTTTCATTGCAAAGACAGCACAAATACTAATATTACTGTTTATCCGAGACCTGAATCATTTTTTGTCACAAATTCATCGGGTGGCTGTACTCCTGTTGATATTCAAATTGAAAATCAAAGTGTTGGAGCAAATATTTTTGAATGGTCGTTTGGCGATGGAAATGTTTCAAATTCATCTCAACAATTTATAAATCATACTTATACAAATAACCAAAATTCTCCAACAACAAATGTTTTGAATCTATCTGTTACAAACTCTCACAATTGCTCAGATAGTTACAATACGAATATTGTTATTAACCCGTTTATTAAAGCATTATTTACATCAGATACAGCAGGATGTAGTCCTTTGATTGCTAGTTTTACAAATTCATCTTATGGAGCTGATAGTTATTTGTGGAAATTTGGAGATGGAACAGCTTCAACACTTCAAAATCCAACTCATACATTTATAAATAACTCTGCTGTTGATTCAATTTATCACATTACTTTAACAGCACAATCGCAATATGGATGCTCTGATAGTTTAAAAGCAACTGCAATTATACATCCATCGCCAATTGCAAGCTTTACTGCAAACCCTGCTAGTCAAATTTTTCCGTCCTCAACTGTTGACATTCAAAATAATAACGATAACTCAAACTGGAATTATTTGTGGAATTTTGGAGATGGAAGTTCATCATCAGTTTCGCAACCAAGTTCACATATTTATCAAAGTTTCGGGCAATATACTATAAACTTAATTGTTAATTATCAATATTGTATTGATTCATTAAGTAAATTAATTGAAATAATTGCCACTCCACCAATTGCCGATTTTGATTCGTCTGCAAGTGGCTGTCCTCCATTAACAGTAGTGTTTAATAATAAATCAACAAATGCCGACACATATTTTTGGGAATTTGGCGACAACAATACTTCTTCAGAATTTGAACCAGAGCATATATATTCAAATCCAGGGACATATCATGTAAAGTTAACTGTTTATGGACCTGGTGGCGAAGACGACTCATCTGGTGTTATAATTAATGTTTTTCAAAATCCAACTGCTTTATTTACAATTAGTCCAAACTTAGTTTATTTGCCCGAACAACCAATAAATTGTTACAATTTATCAACTTATGCCGATTCGTACTTATGGGATTTCGGCGACAATCAAACTTCAATCGAATCTGACCCAAAACATATTTATTCAGAGGTTGGGACTTATACAATTTCATTGACGGCTATTACAGAAAATGATTGCAAAGATACTTATATAGCTCCTGATGTTGTTACTGCAGATGTTAGTGGGAAAATAGTTTATCCAAATGCATTTACTCCAAATCCTAATGGTGCTAATGGAGGACAATATGACAAATTAGATTACTCAAATGATATATTTTTTCCAATTCAAGAGGGTGTTGAAGAATTTCACATGGAAGTTTATACACGTTGGGGCGAATTGATTTTTGTAAGTGAAGATATTAATATTGGTTGGGATGGATATTATAATGGAGAGTTATGTAAACAAGATGTTTATGTTTGGAAAGTACGTGGTAAATATATTAATGGTGAGAATTTTAATAAAATTGGAGATGTAACTCTGTTAAGATGAAGTTAGAAGTTTGAGGTTTGAGGATTAAAAATATAAGATATGAAAACAAATTTAACGATTTTAGTTTTGTTCCTTAGTGCAACAATGCTATTTGCTCAAGATAAGGAAGTTAAAAAACAAATCAAAGCTAAATTTGAGGAAGCAAATTACTATTATCAGTACGATAATTTTCATTTAGCTTTACCGGTTTTGCTTGATATTTTAAAGCTTGACAGTACTAATATTGATGCTATTTACAAAACTGCAATTTGTACTTACAACACAAAACGCAATAAACAAGAATCGTATAAATATTTTGAAAAAGCTCAACTTGAGTTTAAAGAGTCGTACTTTTATTTAGGCTTACTAAATCATGATAACGAATTATTTGACAATGCATTAGACTATTTGATTAAGTACAAAAACTGGGACGGAATAAAAAAATATTCTAATGATGAGGTAGATTACTACATGAACAAATGCGTTTATGCTAAAGAAATGATGTTTAGCAAAATAAATGTAAATTTTCAAGTTTTGGGAGATAGTATTAATACTGAATATCTGGATTATGCAACTGTTTTATTACCAGATGAATCTTTAATGTATTTTACTTCACGAAGAAGTGGCGGAACTAGCGATTTAAAAGATCCATTGGGCGAATACTACGAAGATATTTATGTGTCTCACAATAAACTTGGAAAATGGTCAGCTCCTACTCTTTTAACTGCACCAATCAACACTACATTGCATGATGCCTGTGTTACAATAACTTCTGATGGACAAGAATTATATATTTACAGAACAAATGCGGATTTATCAGGTGGAGATATTTATTTATCGAAAAATATTGAAGGAACATGGTCAGAACCTGAAAAAATCAAATCTGATATAAATTTTAAAAATTCGTGGACTCCAAGTGCAAGTATCTCTCCTGATAATAATTACATCTATATTTCTAGCAATAGAGAAGGCGGTTTTGGAGGAAAAGATATTTATAGAGTTACAAAATTACCAAATGGAGATTGGAGTTTAGCCGAAAATTTAGGTTCAGCAATAAACACTCCTTATGATGAAGATGCTCCGTTTATTCATCCCGATGGAAAAACCTTATTTTTTAGTTCAAAAGGACACAGAGGAATGGGAAATTATGACATTTTCAAATCTATATTAAATGAAGATGGAACATGGACAGCACCAGAAAACATTGGATATCCGCTCAATAGCGTAAGAGACGATATTTATTATGTTGCAACACCTGATGGTAAAAGAGGTTATTTTTCATCGAACAGAAAAGGTGGAGTTGGCGAAACCGACATTTACTCAGTTGATTTACTGGATAATCCTGCAAATTACATTTTATTACGAGGAACTGTAAGTACAAACGACCCAGTTTTTGCTCCTGTAAAAGCCACAATTTCTATTATTGATTATCAAACAAAAGAATTGCAGGGAATTTATCGTACAAATGCTGAAAATGGAAAATATCTTATGGTATTACTTCCAAAAAGAAAGTATAAGATGGTTGTAGAATCTGAGGGCTTTTTCAGCGTTGTTGACGAAATTGATATGACAAAAAAATTAAGAATTGAGGATATTTTTAAAAATGTAACTCTACAAAGATTAAAAACTGAAGAACCAAAGGAAGCTCCTGTAAACGATAATGAATAAACTGTTTTTCATATTATGTTTTCTGACTTTTTCTTTAGTTTCTAAAGGACAGGACCCACAATATTCGCAGTTTTATGCTGCACCACTTTATCTTGCTCCATCGTTTGCTGGTGGCACAGAGGGTAGCAGAGTAATTATCAATTATCGAAATCAGTGGCAACAAGTTCCCGGAGCGTTTAATACTTATTCACTTTCGTACGACCATTATATTCCGAACGTAAGAAGTGGCGTTGGTTTTTTGTTTATGAGAGACCAAGCCGGAAGTGGCAAATTAAATACTACAAATGCAGGATTCCAATATTCATACAGCATTCCTATAAATCGAAAATGGGAAGTACGACCGGGTATTCATTTTCTTTTTGCACAACGTGGAATAAATTTTAACAAGCTGGTTTTTGGCGACCAAATAGTTTATAATTCTCAAACTTCTGTAGAAATTCCAAGCGATAAAAAAGTAAATTATTTCGATTTTTCGGCTTCAGGGCTTGCATATTCAGATAGAAACTGGATTGGAGCATCATTCGACCATCTTTTAAAGCCAAATCAATCGCTTACAGGGAATTCGAGCAAAATTCCATTAAAATATTCTGTTTTTGGAGGAACAAAATTTGCAATTAATGGAAGATTTGGAAAATACGACGAAGAAACTATTTCATTGGCATTTCATTTCAAGTCTCAGGCTGAATACGACCAGCTTGATTTAGGAATTTACTGGGCAAAAAGACCGTTGGTTATTGGCGTATGGTACAGAGGCTTACCTCTTATAAAAGATTACGAAAATAAGTATCGAAATCAAGATGCGTTTGTGGTTTTAGCAGGTTATCAATTAGAAGATTTAAAAATTGGTTATAGCTATGATTTTACAATTTCACATCTTGCTTCAAACACAGGTGGGTCGCATGAAATATCAATAATATTTGAATTCTGGCAAGACCAAAAAGTTAGAAAAAAACGAAAAAGAGTTGTGGTTTCTTGTCCTAAGTTTTAAAAAGGCAATCAACTAGCATTACAAAAACTAAAACATTAAAAGAACGTATCAACAACACGCAATTGGTAGCATTAATAAACTTATGAATTCGGAACAAAATATAATTTTCTACAATACGGCAGACGGTAAAGCTAAAGTAGCCTTATTTGCAAAAGACGGCAATATATGGATGAACCAAAACCAGCTTTCTGAACTTTTTGCCACCTCAAAGCAAAATATTGGTCAGCATATAGCCAGTATATTGAATGATAATGAATTAGACGAAGATTCAGTTGTAAAGAATTACTTTACAACTGCCGCCGACGGCAAACAATATAATGTTAACTTCTACTCCTTAGATATGATACAAACCGATGAATACGATATTGAAGAATTAAAACATATCGAAAACGAAATAAAAAATAATATTGGTAATGATGCCAAAAATAGTTGGTGATTATGGCAAACATAAAAGATTTTACAAACGCAGGATATTCAGTTTTAGACACATAAAACATCGATAAAAGAACAGAAAAAAGAACACAAGTCGTTAGGAAAACAATTAAAACTCTCAGTTTTTTGCTAAACAATCCCCGTAAATCCCATAAATGCCATAGCTAAAAGTCCTGCTATAACAAGTGCTATTGGAATTCCTTTCATTCCTTTTGGAATGTTCATTAGGTCGAGTTGTTCTCTTATTCCTGCAAAAATTACTAATGCTAAACCAAAACCTATTGCAATTGAAGCCGAATATACAACGCCTTCCAATAAATTATAATTTTTCTGAATTGTTAAAATTGCAACTCCAAGCACAGCACAGTTTGTAGTAATTAATGGGAGAAAAATTCCTAAAGCCTGATATAATGGAGGACTAATCTTTTTCAAAATTATTTCTACCATCTGAACTAATGCAGCAATTACGAGAATA
>MEND01000155.1:93834-98470 GCA_001768975.1 Bacteroidetes bacterium GWA2_31_9
AAATTCCTAAAAACTGAGCTAAAACAACATTGTTTACAAAAATTGCTGATATTATTATAAGGACATATTCCATAGTTTTAAAAATTACTTAGTTTTAGTTTTGAATTTATTTACAATTGCAATTAAATATCCAAGAGCTATAAAGGCTCCAGGAGCTAATACAAATAACAAAATTCCGTCTCCAGGTATAAACTTGAATCCGAAAATAGAACCACTTCCGAGAATTTCACGAATTGATCCCAAAATCCCCAAAGCCAATGCAAAACCCAATCCCATTCCCAATCCATCGAGAAAAGAAGAAAAAACAGTATTTTTATTTGCAAAAGCCTCAGCTCTTCCAAGCACAATACAGTTTACAACAATAAGAGGGATGAATATTCCAAGTTGATCGTATAACGCTGGTGTGTATGCCTGCATAAGTAAATCGACAATTGTTACAAAAGTTGCAATAATTACAACATAAGCAGGAATTCTAACTTTGTCGGGAATTTGACTTGAAACCATAGAAACTACAGAGTTTGAGCCAATTAAAACAAATGTTGTAGCTAAACCCATTCCTAATCCATTAATAGCAGAAGAAGTTGTTGCCAATGTAGGACATGTTCCTAAAATCAAAACTAATATTGGATTTTCACGAATAAAACCTTTTGTGAAGTTTGATAAATTGCTCATTTCTTACCTCCTTTCTGATATGTATCATAAGCTCGCTGAACAGCATCACAAAATGCTCTTGAGCTGATTGTTGCAGCTGTAATTGCATCAACATCTCCTCCATCTTTTTTAACTTTCATTTTATAAGTCGTAAGGTTTTTTCCTTTAAACTGATCTTTAAAAAAAGGCTCTGTCATTTTTGTACCAAGTCCGGGAGTTTCTTTCTGGTTCAGAACAGAAATATCTACAATGCTTCCGTCATTTCCAAAACCGACAATTAATTCAATCAATCCGCTAAATCCTTTATTAGTAAATGTTTTTACAGCAGTTCCAGTTAAAGTACTATCTTGTTTTGCAGGATACATTTCTAATTGAGCTGAATTATCTTCGATAGAAACCATGTACATTTCTTTATTTGGGTCGTTATTAAATGCCGGAACAACTTTTTTTATTGCATTTAATTTCTTTTCGAGTAAGGTTTTGGCAATTGGCTCTTTTGTAATATTAAAAATAAAGCCCAGAGCTGCCGACGAAATAAATGATATTATCAATAATGTTAATACCATATTTTTGAAATTTGATTCTTTTTTAGCCATTTTTCTTAACCTCCCCAAATCGTTTAGGTTTAATTTTATTTAATAAAGGAACTACTGCGTTCATAATCAGAATTGCAAATGAAACCCCTTCGGGATATGCTCCAAAATCTCTAATAATTACCGTAATTATTCCAATTCCAGCACCGAAAATCAACATTCCAATCTTTGTCATTGGCGAAGTAACCATATCGGTTGCCATAAACACTGCTCCAAGCATAACTCCTCCTGTTACAAGATGAAATACAGGATTTACAAAAACATCAGGATTTACCAAATACAAAATTCCAGAAAATAAAAATATTGAAACAAGCATTGAAACTGGAATATGCCATGTAATAATTTTACGTAACAACATGTAAACTCCGCCAATTATGATTGCAATTGCTGAAATCTCTCCAAGCGAGCCTCCCATATTTCCGAGAAACATTTCCAGATTTGAAGGTAAATTGTGAATTACATCTGACATACTTTCTCCGTTTTTAATTCCTTCTTTCAATGCACCAAGTGGAGTTGCTCCTGTAATAGCATCTGTATAAGCAAGTCTCGAAATCATTGGCTTTGGCCAGCTTGTCATTTGAACCGGAAATGAAATCAATAAAAATACACGACCAACCAATGCAGGATTAAACGGGTTATTTCCGATTCCTCCGAAAGTCATTTTTCCGATTCCGATTGAAACAAGGCTACCGATAACTATAATCCACCATGGCAAATTACTCGGCACATTAAAAGCAAGCAATAATCCTGTAATAATTGCAGAACCATCTGTTAACGAAGGTGCTATTTTGAGCAAATATTTAGAAATTAACCATTCAAAAATTAAGCAAGACAAAACTGCAATTAAAACTACTGCTAACGCTCCAAGTCCGAAATAATATAACGAAACCAATAATGCCGGCATTAGCGCAATTATTACCCCATACATTATGCTTTTCACTGATGAACTCGTATAAATATGAGGCGAAGGCGAAATTGTAAGAATATGATTTGACATTAGCTTTTACGAGATTTAATGTTTTTAATAACTGTTGCTTTTCCGTATTTAATGTAATCTATAAGAGGTCTGTGAGCAGGACAAGTATAACTACAAGAGCCACATTCAAGACAATCGGTTACATTTTTTTCTTCGAGTCTGTCCCACAACGATTTTTCAGATAAAGTCATTAAAAGATAAGGTTCCAGTCCCATTGCACAAATACTTACACATTTAGCACAACGAATACAGTTTTGAATTTCTTCTCTTTTCGATTCCTTTTCTGGAAAAAGTAAAATTCCGGAAGTTCCTTTTGTAACTGGCACTTCTAAAGTTGTAATTGCTTTGCCCATCATAGGGCCGCCATTTATTACTTTTCCAGTTCCATAAGGCATTCCACCAATTGCAGCTATAAGTTCATGCACATGAGTGCCAATACGAACAAGATAATTTGCAGTTTTTTCAAGTTTTTCGCCAGAAACTGTAACAATTCTTTCAAATAAAGGTTTGTTTTTTTGCACAGCCTCGTAAACGGCTAAAGCCGTACCCACATTATGAACCACTGCACCAACATCAATTGGCAAACCTCCCGATGGGACTTCTCTGTTTATTAATGCTTTAATTAATTGTTTTTCACCACCTTGCGGATATTTAACTTTTAATGCTGAAACTTCAATTCCTGAATATTGTTTAGATAATTCATTCAAATATTTGATTGCATCAGGTTTATTGTTTTCAATTCCAATTATTGCTTTTGAAACTTTCAGAGCTTTCATCAGAATTGTAATTCCAATCATTAGCTCCTCTCCTTTTTCGAGCATAAGTCTGTGATCAGATGTCAGAAAAGGCTCACATTCAACACCATTAATAATTAAATATTCAAGATGTTTGCCTTGTGGAACAAATAACTTTACATGCGAGGGAAAAGTAGCACCACCTAAACCAACAATTCCTGACTCCAGTATTTTTGCAACAATTTCTTCCGACGATAATTTTATTTCTTTAATTAAATCTGGAGATTTATCAATATTTTCCATCCACTCGTCGCCTTCAACATCAATCAAAATTGCTTTCTTTTTGTAACCAGATGTATCGCTTACTTCGTCGATTTTTGTGACAGTTCCTGAAACTGATGAATGAACATTTGCAGAAACAAAACCACTGCTTTTTGCAATTAATTGTCCAACCTTTACCTTCTCGCCTTTTGCGACTACAGGCTCGGCTGGTGCTCCAATATGTTGCGATATTGGAATAGTTACTGTTTTTGGAAGAGGAAGTATTTCAATCTTATTTCCAGCAGAAAACTTGCTTTCTTTTGGATGAATCCCTCCTTTTGGAAATGTTTTTAACATATTATATTTAATATTTAATCCTTTTTAACTCTAACTCTCTATACCTTTATACCTCTATACCTTTATACCTCTTTAACCCTATAACTTTATACTTCTTTAACCTTATAACTTTATACCTCTATTATTTTATAACTTTAATACTTTACAACTTTATACCTGTCTTACTCATACTTAAACCAAATATACACATAGTTGACATTCTGCTTACCGATTACCATTTACTGCTTACTATAAACATTTCGCTACTCTGTAGCTCTGTGTCGTTGTCTGCCAACTGCTTACTTTATAACTTTATTACTTTATAACTTTATACCTCTTTATACCTCTTTAACCTATACCTTTCTTACTCATACTTAAACCACATAGACACATAGAAATCATAGCAAAACAAATAGTATTACTGATTACTGACAACCTCTTTAACATCCTCATTTTCCACTTTTTTACGGCGAGGTGGCAAGTTAATTTCATGAATTACATTCATTGGACATTCCTCAACACATTTTCGACAAAGTGTACATTTATTAAAATCAATATATGCAAGATTGTTCTCAACTTTTACAGCGTCGAAATTGCAGACTTTAACGCATTTCATACAACCTGTGCATGCAACTTCACAATGTCGTTTTGCAATTCCACCTTTTTCGGTACTAATACAACTTACAAAGATTCTTCTGCTCTTTTTACCTTTATTTCTTAATTCAATTATAAACTTAGGACAAGCTTTAACACAAGCTCCGCATGAAGTACATTTGTCCTCGTCAACTATCGGAAGTCCTGTATCTTCATTCATTTTAATTGCATCAAATGTGCAAACACTAACGCAATCACCCAAACCTAAACAACCAAACTGGCATCCTGTTTCGCCACTAAATAAAGAACTACTTATAGCACAAGTTTTTGCACCATCATAAACACTTGTTTTGTTTCTGTTTGCATAACTTCCATTGCATCTTATAACTGCAACCATTGGATCTTTTTCAATTGCTTCTTTGCCCAAAACTGTAGCAACAGCTTTCATTGTATCATTTCCACCTACAGGACAGAAAAATGAATCAAGTGTT
>MEND01000155.1:98489-101845 GCA_001768975.1 Bacteroidetes bacterium GWA2_31_9
CAGCAAAACCTCTGCATCCCGGATATCCACATCCACCGCAATTTGCTCCAGGCAAAGATTGTTCAACATCGTCAATTCGTGGATCTTCTATTACTTTAAATTTTTGTGCAACTACATATAATATAATTGCCAATACCGAACCTAATATACTTAACGAAATTATTGTTGTAATTAATAAGCTACTCATTTTTTTTTATACTAAATGTAAATATTCTTTTAAGTTTTGACCTGAATACCATTAAAATCAGATAATAAACAGTTAATGTTCCAATTGTTATCAAGCCTGCAAATAATTCATTTTCAATAAATGATAAAGACACAATTAATGCAAATAACATAATTAAGAAAGGGAAAAAATATCCAAACAAAACAGCTTTCATTCCTGTATTACCAGAAAACAATACCTCAACTTGCTCACCTATAGAGAATGTTCTTGAATCTGTTACATCAATAATTTTTTCGGAAGTATCTGAAACATTACAACTTCCTTTTGCATGACAAGCTGAGCAGGCTGATTTTGACAGGATGTTAACTCTTATGTGATTATCGTTCACAGAGAGTACTGTTCCAATATGTGAAATAATTTGACCCGACAAGGCAATTAAATTTTCGTGACAAAGGTATGGGCATTGTAATGATATTATATGCTTTTTATCATTATTTAATGATTAAAAAACTGTTTTTGGATATAATTTTAACAATAATTATCATTCTCGAATAAAAAGGAAGTTTTTTGATTTTACAAAGAATCATTATACATTTATAAAAAATAAAGCCTTTGTTATCAGATGAGAAATTTCTTTCTAATTTTTACAATTTTCTTTATTGAGATTCTATCTTCTTTTTCCCAACAAAATAGAAATGATAGTCTCAAAAGTTTAATCAAACAAGATGTTCCTGATACCGTTATATTAAAACAAATGATGGATATTGCATGGAATTCATTTAGAACTTACCCTGAACAATCGTTAGAAATTATAATTAACGCTCATTCTCTAGCTAAGAAATTAGACTTATATATTGATGAAGCTAAATGTGAAAATATTATTGGAATTATTTATAGTACAACCGGACAATACGATAGTGCTTCTTTTTATTATTCAAAATCGTTAGCCATAGGTTTAGAACATAACGATGATGTAATTGTTGCAAAGGGATACAATAATATAGGGTTAAATTATTATTATCAAGGCATTTACAACAAAGCACAGGAGAATTATTTTAAAACATTGCCATTGTACGAAAAAACTTCTGATTCACTTGGACTTGCTAATACTTATGCTAATATCGGCAATACATACGTATTAATGAATTCGTTTGGAGATGCTTTAAATTATCTAAAAAATGCTTTAAAAATTTTCGAAAAAATTAATTATCCATGGGGAATTGCAAATACATTAAACTCAATGGGAAGCATATATTCAGATACTGATAGTTTGAGAAATTTAGCTTTTGATTGTTATAACAAATCGTTGAAAATAAAAACCACACTAAACGACCGTTTTGGTATATCTAATACACTGAATCAATTAGCAATGCTTTATGGACAAGAAAAAAACTATGAAAAAGAACTTGAATTTTACCAAAAAGCACTTAAAATTAAAAAAGAAATTGACGATAAATCAGGTATGACAAAAGCTCTTTTAAATATCGGAAAGACCTATAATTCGCTAAAAAAATACAATGATGCTCTTAACTACTACTTCGATGCGTTAAAAATTTCGCAAGAAATTGGCAATTATTACGATAAACAACAAGCATTTTCAGCAATTGCAAATACTTATTCAAAAATTAAAAACTTTGAAAAAGCTTATGAATTTAAACAACTTTATTCGATAATAAGTGATAGTATTATGAATGTCGAAAAATCGAAGCAGATTATAGAAATGCAAACCAAATACGAAACCGAAAAAAAACAAAAAGAAAACGAAATTCTTGCTCAGGAAAATCAAATTAAGAATCTGGAAATAAGCTATCAAAAAAATCAACGAACAGTTATTTTTATTGTTTTTGCATTTATTCTTTTTGGCGGATTTTTAATTTTTAATCGAATAAGGCTAAAACAGGAAAATAAAATTCTTACAGAAAAGAAACTTCGTGCAAGTAGTGTTTTTCAGGCTCAGGAAAAAGAAAAAGTTCATCTTTCAAAAGAATTGCACGATGGTTTAGGTCCACTTTTATCGCTAATAAAATTAAATGCTTCGAGCCTTGACGTTAATGATAAAAATGAAAAAATGATTCACGAAATCAAAGAACTTGCATCGGAAGGAATGAAAGAAGTAAGAAATATTTCACATGCTCTAATGCCATCATTGTTAGAGAAAAAAGGTCTAGAATCGGCTCTTAATGAATTTATTGAACAAATAAACCAAACTGATTCTATAAAAGCCGAACTGTCATTTTCGTTAACATCAAAACTAAGTCAGGAATTTGAATTGAATATTTATCGAATTATTCAGGAAACAATAAATAATATTTTAAAGCACGCCGAAGCAACAATTGCAATAATTAAACTTCTTGAAACAACCAAACAACTCGAATTAACTGTTTCTGATAATGGAAAAGGATTTAAAGTTGATGAAGTTTCAGCTGGAAATGGGTTAAATAATATTTATTCAAGAGTCGATTTTCTGAAAGCAAAGTTGAAAATTCATAGTGAATCAAAAAAAGGAACTACCTTTAATATTATTGTACCAATAAATGAAGTTTGATTTACATTATTTTAAAATTTCATTTCAACTCAATGACCAATTTGCAAAGGCAACAAACAACAAACAACAAACGAAACTAATATGTCCAAAAAAACAATTTCTATTTATTTGGTTGATGACCACAAAATTTTTGCAAAAGGACTAGCATCTCTCCTAAGTTCTGAAAGCGAGTTTAATGTTTTAGGTTTTGCTTACGACGGAAAATCAGTTTTGAAATTCTTAAGCGAAAACGAGGTAGATGTTCTTATTACAGACGTTCAAATGTCGGGGATGAATGGGCTTGAATTAACCAAAATTGTGAAAGACGAATTTCCTCATACTAAAGTAATAGGGCTTTCGATGCTCGATAAACCTGAAATAATTTCAGAACTAATAAATTCAGGGGCCGATGGTTATTTGCTTAAAGACATTGAAAAAAAAGAACTTGTTAATGCAATTTATGAAGTATTTGATGGTAAAATATTTTATTCAAGCACTATTGCAAAAACGCTTCTTAAAAGCCTTGAAAATAAAGACTTACTTACACGAAGAGAAAAAGAAATAATAAAACTTATAGTTGCAGAATATACAAATGCAATGATTGCAGATGAATTATTTATAAGTGAGCATACCGTAGAATCGCATCGCAAAAATATTTTACCATCA
>MEND01000155.1:101877-107526 GCA_001768975.1 Bacteroidetes bacterium GWA2_31_9
ATGTAATATTTAAGATTTAAGATGTAATATTTAGGATTTTGGGAATATTCAGTTCCCTTTAAATATTACATCTTAAATATTACATCTTAAATATTACCTAATACTAATACTCTGATTTTCAAAAAATACCTTCAAGAAGGGATTGTTTAAAGTTTTGAAATTACCGTGATTTGTAGCATGTTCAACAATGGTAATATAATGGAACTTACACATCGTGAAATTGAAGTACTTAAATTGATTGTAAAAGAGCTTAACTGTAAGCAAATTGCAGAAGAACTCCACATTAGCATTCATACAGTGCAATCGCACAGAAAAAATCTTTATAAGAAAACTAAATCCAAAACTATTATTGGACTAGTAAATTACGCTCACACTCAAAAACTTATCTAAGTTTGCTTTTAATATTTAATGCAATTAAGTGATTTCACTTTCTAATGTCTTTAAATAATATCTATTCATCTAAACATTTTAACTGTTAATCAATTCATTGTATTGGTTAATCATTGTATTCTAAAATACCCTCAAGAAGGGATTGATACGAAAAATGAAAAAGAGCAACTTTGAAATATTGTAAGAATTTGGAATTATGGAATTTAGAATATACTTTTAAATCTCTAAAATCCTAAAGCCCTAAATGTAGAATATCGAATTATGAATATAAAATGTAGAAATAATAAAGAATTTAGAATTTTTGAATTTAGAATTTACTTGTATTAAATCTTTAAATACTAAATCTCTAAATTCTAAATCGTAATTCTAAAAAATAAGTACCACTACCTACTAAAAATATATTTAATTTGTCTTTTTAAACAATATAAATCTATTAATCATAAATAAAATGAAAACATCACATTTGTTATTTAGTGTTTTTTTAGTTTTTTCATCAATACTGGCTTCGGCACAAGGAGATAAGTATTTTGAAGAAAAACAGTATAAAGTAGCAGTAGCAGCTTATACCGAGGAAGTTAAAACTAAGCCCGAAAAGTATCTTAATCTCGCAAAATCATATTTTGGAGCTAAAGACTTTAAAAATGCAATTATTGCAATGGAACAGTATAAAGCTAAATATGCTAAAGCCGATTCGGCATATTGCGATTGGTTTATCAGTATTTTAAAACGTCCCGATAGTGAAGTACCAATGCGACCCGTACAAGGAGCTATTAATTCTTCTATTTCAGAATATATTCCTCGTATTTCTTCTGATGGGAAACGACTCTTTTTTACATCAAAAGACCGAGAGAGCGGATTAGGTGGAGAAGATATTTGGTATTCAGATAAATTAGCTGATGGTACATGGGGAAAACCTGTTTTGTTTAAAGACCTTTCTACTGCTTCTCACGAAGCAATGTTTGCAATCAGTGCAGATGGAAATATTGTAATTCTTTTTGGAAATTATTTAGGAACATTTGGTGGTGGCGATTTTTTCTATTCAGTTAAAACAGCAGGAGGCTGGTCGCCTCCATGTAATATTGGCGGTACAATTAATACAAGTAAACATGAAACCTATCCAACGTTAAGTCCTGATGGTAAAACACTTATCTATTCTACAAATAATATACTTTCAGGGCATATTGGTTCTTATGATTTATATGTATCTAATTTAACCGAAACTGGTTGGACAGCACCAATGAATTTAGGAAATAAAGTAAATACTAATGAAAGCGAAACAAATCCTGCTTTTGCTGCCGATGGTAAAACACTTTATTTTTCTACTCCTGGACATAAAGGTTTTGGAGGAACTGATATTTTTATGACAAGAAGGTTAGACGATTCCTGGACAAATTGGAGTGAACCTATAAATCTTGGCAGATACATTAATACTTTGCAAAATGATGAAGACCTTTCGATTAATACTGCCGGAACTATTGGTTATACTGTTAAAGAATCTGAGGTAGGTGCTCCTGGTGAACGTGATATTTTCCAATTTGTAATGCCCGAAATAGCTCGTCCCGAACAAACAATCACACTTTACGGTTTTGTAACAAATGAAAAAGACTCAGCTGCTGCTGTAAATATTCGTATTACAAATATGAAAACCAACAAATTACAAACGGTTGTACCGTCTTTTGGTGGCGATGGTTCGTATAGTGTAAACCTTCCGTTTGAAAAGTTTTTACTCGAAATAAATATGAAAGGATTTCTTTATTATTCCGAAGAAATTGATTTAACCGACCCGTCTAAATATGTTCCAAAAAAATCGATACGAGATAAAATTGGTGTCGAATCTCAACATATTATCGACTCTATTACTATAAAAATTGATTCATATAATAAACAACTGAATGAACTCAATAGTTCAGAATCATACGATATAAAAGCCTCATTTGAAGCTTATGAAGATTTACTCGATAAATATAATAAAGCATTAGCAGAACTCAAGTATGCCATAGTTGAACGAAAATACGAATGGCTTTCGGAAGAAAAAAAATATGTCGATGTACGTAAAGATATTAAAGTACAACGTGCCACCGAAGGAGCAACATTTAAACTCGATAATATCTTTTTCGATTTAGGAAAAGCCACATTAAAAGACGAATCAATGCCATCATTAGACTTACTTTATGAAATATTAGTAAAAAATGCAATTGACATTGAACTTGGTGGACACACCGATAGCATTGGCTCTGACGAAAGCAATTTAAAATTATCGCAAGAAAGGGTTAACTCTGTTATGAATTATCTTGTAAATAAAGGAATTGCAAACAATAGAATTGTCGCAGTTGGATATGGCGAAGATAAACCCGTTGCTTCAAATACCACCGACGAAGGCAGAGCCCAAAACCGAAGAGTAGAAGTAAAAATTATAGATAATTCTCCAAAACTACGCGAAGGAACAGAAGTTGATTTAGTTGAAAAAGTAGAAGATAAAAAGAAAGATGAACCTATAGTAGTTCAGAAAATTTCACAAGACCTTGATTTATTATCAACACTTTTGGCAGCTGCTAAAATAGGCGGATTACCCGATGGAAGCCCTTGCGGAGATAAACCACAAAATGTAAGTAACAATGTAACACCCGAAAACAAACCTAAAAGACAAGGTAGTGACCATAGCCAGTTCGATAAAGACGATTATATATACAAAGGCTTTAACGTAGGTATCGAAAACTTTGATAACTTATACACTCCAATGCTTTTAGGAGTTAATATGCGAATAGTTAAACGTAGAAATTTTGATGATAGCGGATTAGCCTCAGAAAATAACTTTACTTATTTTTTAAAGAATGGAAATGTAAAATGGGGATTTGGTTATCAATATTTTAATTTCATTAGTTTAAAAGGAACAACAGGTCTTCCAGTTGGAGTTCTTTGGGGTTTAGAAACCAAAATGTTTGCAGTTTCCGATACTGCATCTGGCAGCACAGGCAGAGCTTATTTTGGTATTCCACTTGGAGCAAGAGGACTAATTAATTTAGGAGGAATCGTTTTAAGTCCCGATGTATATTATCATATTGGAGTAGCATCGTCAAAACTTGAGAAAGATTTGAATAGAAAGGTTAATTACTTGGTTCTTGGTGGAAATGTACGTTGGAAAATTTTCTACGGAGGTGCACACTTGAATTTAGGAAGAAGCATTAATTATTTTGGTTTTAGAGCTGGAATAAGTTTGTAATAAATATTCAATTTGACTAATATTCACTAAATATAGCATTAAATTAAATTTTAGCACCCTGAAAAAAATGAGAAATTTTATTATTATTATCTTGATTTTTGGTTCATTAGCAAGTTCTGGGCAAAACCAAAAATACGAGAGCAAACTTTATCACGATGGACATGGAGGTTTTGTTTATTTTCCACTTGGTGCAATATCTTTTGCCGACGAAGTGATAAGTTTTACTGAAGGTAATCCAACCGCAAAGGACATAAAAATAAGAGAACCTAAAATTATTTTAGGAGAACCCGATTATAATATGGAAACCTTCGATAACTCATTAACATTAGGTTGCGGAGGCACTATAACCTTCCATTTTATTGATAATGCACTTGTTGACCAAATTGGACCCGATTTATATGTTTTTGAAATTGGTTCAGGCATAGAACCAACCACTTTGTCAATTTCAAAAGACGGAATTTCATGGATTGATATTGGAGAAATTTCAGGAGGAAGAGCCGATATTGATATTTCTCCTTTTGTAAATATTAGTGATATTTTTTATTATGTGAAATTGACCGATTTGAAATCTAGTTGTAACAACGATTGGCCTGGTTCAGATATTGATGCTGTTGGTGCTATTGGTTCAGCAATTCAGATAACCTTGAGTAATTCAGTTCTTTTTGAATTTGGAAAATTTGATTTGAAAAAAGAAGCCTCAAACGAAATTAAAAACTTAATTACTCAAATTTCAGGAATTGACAATTACACTATTGAAATAGAAGGGCATACCGACAGCATTGGTTCAGATGCTGCTAATAATTTACTATCACTAAACAGAGCAAATGCAGTAAAAAAACAATTTTTAATTGAAGAAAAAATTGATTCATCTAAAATAACTGTTAAAGGTTATGGAGAATCTGTTCCCATAGTAAATAATAGTACCGAAGAAAATAGACAAAAAAACAGACGAGTTAACATTATCATTATTCCAAAATCGGTTCAGCGAAAAACTTATGAAGTAGAAACAAATTCTATTTTTATGCCCTATTATAAGAAAGAAGGAGTTTTTAAAAATGTGTATCCTCAAGCATTTAACGAAAAAACTTTTCCTAGAGTATGGACAACAGATATTGATGAAGCCTTAACGTTGAATAATATTATTTATTTTTTTAAAGGAGGCATGTGCCAAGCATTTAATAAAAAAAGCAATAAAGTAGAAGGTGAACCCAAAAAAATTAATGATTTTTTTCCCGGCTTGTGGGAAAGTGGTATTGAGGCAGTTATTAATTGGGGAAATGGGAAACTTTATTTTTTTAAAGGAAGTGAATATATCAGATTCGATACAAACACAAATAAAGCAGATACTGGTTATCCGAAAACCATGGCAGGAAACTGGGGAAGCTCGTGGTTCGATAATGGAGTAGATTGTGCAATAAACTGGGGTAATGGATATGCCTATTTTTTTAAAAATGGTGAATATATGAAATACAATGTTTCAGAAGATAAACCATTAAATGGTTACCCATTAACAAATGCCGCATGGGAAAGCCTTTGGTTAAATAAAGTTGATGGAGTTTTTGATTTTGCACCTAATGAAGTGTATTTTTTCAAAAATCCTAAAAAGGAAAAATAATAAAAAATAATTAAGCAAAAAATTATACAAGTAAAGTTGTAGTTGAGTAATTGTTAACCTAATCCTAATAGTTTTTTGAATAGTAAGCAAACTGTGGCACAGTTCAAAACCTTGTCACAGTTAGCAAAAAATACTTTAGAATTTAAAAAGAATAAATGTAGAATATCGAATAATAAATGTAGAATGTAGAAATCCTAAATCATGTTAATCCTGTAATTCTGTCTTAAAAATCCTAAGTAAACACAGACGGAGCTTGATTGGAAACTTGTTTAGGATTATATGTGAAACACTTTAATAAAAAAAATTTTTTATCAAAGCTTTTTAACTTTCATCATTAAAAATAAATCATTTAGCATTAATATCTTATAATTAACCATTATTATTCAAAATCCCTTCAAGAAGGTATTGTAATTCTTTTTTTTTA
>MEND01000156.1:0-7173 GCA_001768975.1 Bacteroidetes bacterium GWA2_31_9
TACCAACGCAATGGGTCGGAGCCGTATTTTTCGATTGTTGCGAATGGGTCAACAGCATTGCCAAGTCGTTTCGACATTTTATTGCCATTTTTATCGAGTACCAAACCGTTTGAAATAATATTTTTGAAAGCTACCGAATCAAACATCATTGCTGCAATTGCATGAAGTGTAAAAAACCAACCACGAGTTTGGTCAACTCCTTCGGCAATAAAGTCTGCAGGATAAAAATCTTTAAAATCTTTACTATGTTCAAATGGATAGTGCATTTGTGCATAAGGCATTGCACCTGAATCGAACCAAACATCAATAAGGTCAAGCTCCCGAACCATTTTCTTGCCAGATGGTGAAACAAGTATTATTTCGTCAACATGCGGACGATGTGGGTCGAAACTATTATAGTTGGCTTTTGAAAAGTCGTTCTCAGCAAAGTTTTTCAAAGGATTTTCTTTCATAAAACCAGCTTTTACAGATTTTTCTGCTTCTGATTTTAATTCAGCGAAAGAGCCTATACAGATTTCTTCGCTACCATCTTCGCTACGCCAAATTGGAAGTGGTGTACCCCAATATCGTGAACGAGAAAGATTCCAATCGACAAGATTTTCGAGCCATTGACCAAATCGACCTGTTCCAGTTGATTGCGGTTGCCAGTTGATAGTTTTGTTTAAAGCTATCATCTTGTCTTTCATGGCTGTGGTTTTAATAAACCATGAATCGAGTGGATAATATAAAATTGGCTTATCGGTTCTCCAACAATGTGGATAAGAATGTTCGTGTTTTTCTGCTTTAAAAAGCTTATTTTCTTTCTTTAATTTAACAACGATTTCAACATCAACTTCTTCGTCGCCTTCAGAACTTTTAACATCAAAGGCTTTTTTTACGTATTTTCCGCTAAATTCGCCTGTTCCGTCAACAAATTTTCCTTGTCTATCAACCAAAGTTAATGAACCAACTCCATTTTGTTTTGCTACTCTAAAGTCATCGGCACCAAAGCTTGGAGCAATGTGAACAATTCCTGTTCCGTCTTCGGTTGTAACAAAATCGCCCATCAACACTCTGAAAGCATCGCCATCAGTTGGCTGCTGATATGGAAGCAATTGTTCGTATCGAATTCCCTCAAAATCAGAACCTTTATATTCATCTAAAACCTTGAAAGGTATTTTTTTGCTACCAACGGTATATTCTTCGAATGAAATTTCGTTGTTTTTTTCATTAAATAAATTCGGCATTAAGTCTTTAGCCATTATAACAGTAGTTGGCTCTCCCGAATATGGATTGAATGTGCGAATTTTAACATAGGAAATTTTTGCACCCATTGCAAGTGCTGTGTTTGATAGAAGTGTCCATGGCGTTGTTGTCCATGCTATGAAAGAAACATCAGTTGACCTACCCCCAGCCCCTTCCAAAGGAAGGGGAGGAAGAGTTTGAGGTTTGTTGTTAACCTCACCCCAACCCTCTCCTTTTGGAGAGGGAGAAGGAGTTTGAGGTTCGAATAGAAATTCTGATTTTTCGTTTCGTATTATTTTGAATTGAACAATTGCGGTTGTGTCTTTAACATCTTTATAGCAACCAGGAAGATTTAATTCGTGAGAGCTTAAACCTGTTCCTGCTGCTGGAGAATATGGTTGAATTGTATAACCTTTGTAAAGAAGACCTTTTTTGTACATTTCTTTCAAAAGCCACCAAAGAGTTTCGATAAATGAACTTTCGTAAGTTATATATGGGTCGTTCATATCGAGCCAGAAACCCATTTGCTTGGTAATGTCTTCCCAATAGTTTGTAAATTTCATTACATCTTTACGGCAAGCTTCGTTATATTCGGCAACTGTAATGGTTTTTCCAATATCTTCTTTTGTAATTCCAAGTGCTTTTTCAACGCCAAGCTCGACAGGCAAACCGTGCGTATCCCAACCTGCTTTACGTTTTACATGAAAGCCTTTCATGGTTTTATATCGGCAGAAAATATCTTTAATGCTACGAGCCATAACATGATGAATACCAGGCATTCCATTGGCAGAAGGCGGTCCTTCGTAAAACACATAAGATGTTTTTCCTTCACGAGTTGTAAGGCTTTGTTCAAAGGTTTTATTTTTTTCCCAACGGGCTAAAATGTCTTTATTTATTTGAGAAAGGTCAAAGTTTTTATGTTCTGGGAATTTCATTTTTAATAGGTTATGGGTTGAAAAGTTGATTAGTTTATAAGTTTATAAGTTGAATAGTTTAATAGTTTGAGGTTTGACCTACCCCTAACCCAACCTATCCCCAACCCTTTCCATTGGAAAGGGAGTTTAAGGAAGGGGAGTAGGAGTTTGAGGTTGCTACGCAATTCTCTCGCTTTCTATCTTTCAATTTTTGTTCATTTTTAAAACTTGCAAAGATAAATTTATTGAGGGAACTTACAAAACTGTAAATTTTCTCCAACGATTCAGTAATTAAATATTTTCACAATTATTAATTATCTAACGTCTATCTTCTAATTTTTTTTTACCACATAACCTGTTCCGATTTATCGGAAGACACATAGAAACATAGTTTTCACATAGTTTGAAATTTGGCACAATGCCAACAATTTAACAATTTACCCCATTGGATACCCACAATTAGAAACGAATACTCAATTAAATAAAATTATCCAACGGGGTGAACAATTTAACCATTTAACTTCTCTTTTCTTCTTTTGCCACTAAGACACTAAGACACAAAGTCTTTCTAACTTCTATCTTCTAACATCTAGTTTAAAAAGCAGGGAAAAGCAAAGCCACCACATATATTATGCGTAATAAAAATTAACCTACATTTTTTCTTATTAAAACCTCCTATTTTTTACTGTAATTGAGGCATATCGCTCAGAATCTTCAGAAATAAAATCAAAGATGTCTTTTAAATCATCAATTGTAATTTGTGTCCAAACTATTTTTACCATTTGTCAATAATATATTTTACATCCTCATTTGAAATAACTTTACCTTCTTTTGATTGAAGAAGTCCTTCTTCAACTTTTTCAATGAATATTAATTGGTCAATTAGTTCATCAATGGAAAATGATTCAGGAAGATTATCAAACGATTTTTTTACTTTATCTTTTGTTAGCATAAATTACCTTTTTTTAAAAGTACTAAAATTTGAAATAATTTTAGAAAATATTTATGTTGTATTTGTTATATTATGGAATCCTCATTGCAATTTAAAGTTTGTAACCTCAAGTAATTCTTTAGGTTACATTTTGTTAAATATGTTTTAACAGTTACAAGCTGTTTGGAGTTTTACATTGAAGTTGAGAACTTCAATGTAAGAGGGAAAATTAAATCATGAACCTTTTACAACAAAGCTGCAATAATCATAGATAAAGCAATAGGTAAAATTATAGTCCACATATTCATTGGGTCAGGATTTGTATCAACCCACATTTCAAAACCTCTAGTATTTTTGGTATATATTTCACTATCACAATCACGAACAGCACCATTTTTTTTATATACACACCGTTCTCTTTTTTTTCTATCTGATGAATACTTCGTTTCAACAAATAATTGCCCAGTAATATAAAAATGTTTCGAGAATATTTCTTCTCCATTTTCATATAGTACTGAGTCTGAAATGGCATTATTTCGATAGAAATGAACAAACCATCCAGTTGGTATCATTCTATGATTAATATTAGTATATTTTCCAAAATATGATTTCCTGTTTTTTAAAAAATATTTAATTTGAACGGATTCATCATTGTAATTAGCAATTTGGACAATCTCTCCATTTGGATAAAATGAAATACTCTTGCCAATTATTTTATCGTTATGATATTCAATAGAATCTGATACAATGCCATTTTTATGATAATAAATCCAAATACCTTGTTTAATCTCTGTATCATTTTTTTTTACAATACATCCTTTTGCATATAGTTCTCCCGTTTCATAATAAAATTTATCACAAATGGTATCTATATTCTGTAACCTTAGAGTATCAGGCGTTGCATGTAAAGTTATAGTAATTAATACTAATCCTAAAAATTTTATTACATTTCTTATCGTCAAAATGTTTTTATAAATATTGATAACAATTTCTTAGAAAAATCAGTTATATTAGCATTTCTCAATACCCAAAAACCTCTTCCAGTGTCAACTCCTGAACTGTTCCAAGTGCAGAAAGTGCTTTCATGTCGATTTTGGATTTATCGGCAATTACCAGATATGTAAACTCACGACCTTTAATGGTTGATTCATAAAACTTCTTGAAATCGTCGAATGTTACGGTTTTCATTTTTTCGTAAATATTTTTTCTATTGTCGTAGTCAATTCCTTTATCTTTAAGTTCCAGATATTTACCAAACATATTTTTACTAACTATTCTTTCAGTTTCAAGTTGAGTTATAATATTGTTTCGTGCTTCGTCGAAACTCTTTTGGATTGTAGGCATATTATTAATAAGGTCATTCATTGCATCTGTAGCATTTTTGAGTTTATCGACCTGTGTCGCAATAAATGTCGTTAAATAATGCGACTCACCTTGCTTTTCGGGAGTTGTAAAGTATGCGTAAGCAGAATAAGCAAGTGCTTTTGCTTCACGAATTTCTTGAAAAACTACTGATGCCATTCCTCCACCAAAATATTCATTAAATAGAGCAATGTCAGGGGTTAGACTATTATTTAAAAAGCCATCTTTTGAAAGCATTATGATGTTAGTCTGAACCATTTCATAATTTACAAAATATACTTTTTTCTCAGTTTTAAGCTCAGGAAATTTTGTTTCGGCAGGATAATCAACATAACTGTCGGGTATTTTATGGAATGTAGAAATTGATTTCTCGATTTCTTTTTGATTTCTAACTCCATAATAATAAATCATTGGCTTGTACTTAGCTAAACCTTTTATCATTTCAGTTAATTCAGAAGGTTCAATATTTCGAAGTTCTTTTTCTGATAAAATATTTGTAAAAGGCGATTTCGAACCATATTTTCCATAATTATACAATCCGTTCCAAATAATTTCATCTTTATCTAATTTGCTGTTTCTACGTTCTTTTAGCAATCCATCAACATAATTTTTGTAAGCAAAACTGTCAGGTTTAACATTGCTCAAAAGTTCTTCAAACAGAGTTACTCCTTGTTCAAACGATTTATCCAAACCAGAAATATAAATAAAAGTTCTTGAGTCGGAATTCCAAACTCCAAAGCTTAATCCGAGTTTATACAATTCTTGTTGAAATTGCTCTGGACTATATTTTTCGGTTCCTAGAAATGGCAAATAATTAGCTGCAATATCAAGTTTTGGGTCGTTATTTGAACCCATTTCTAAAATGTATTGAAGTGTAAATATCTCATTAATAGGATTTTTTACATAGTAAAATGGTGTGTTTGATTTTAAGCTCGATTCGCTAATTTCCTTTTTGAAATCGACATAAACAGGGCTTAGTTTTTCAGGTGATGTTGCTGAAAATTGAGTAAAAAATTCAGATTTTGTTTCACGATTAATATTTAGTGGTGTTAATTCTGGTTTATCAACTTTCATAACAGTTGAGTCAATTCCTGTACGTTTATAAACAACAACATAATTATTATTGTAATGTTTATTAGCAAATTTAACAATATCTGTTTTTGTAATTTTTTCGAATTCGTCAATTTTTTTCACTATATCTTCCCAAGAAGTTGAATTTATAAAAGCATTTATCATTGAAAAAGCTCTGTAATTTGATTCCAATGAACGAATTTGTGAAAGTTTATAATTATTGATAGCTGCTTCGAGCATCCATTCTTCAAATTCGCCCTTTTTAACTTTTTCGATTTGTTCAAGTAAAATATCTTTAACGTATTCTAAATCTTGATTCTGACGAGGAGTTGCATTAATAACATGAGCACTATAATCAATCATATTATCAGTATAAGCATAAGCCGAAAGTATTTTTTGTTTTTGAACAAGATTTATATCAATTAATCCAGCTTTTCGGTTGTAAAGCAATGAATTTATAAGTGTTACATATTTTGTGTCGTCAGAATTTACGCCATCGAAACGATAAGCTAATTCTACAGCTTCGGCTTCTGGTCCATAAACCTCTTTAATTACCGGAGCAGAAATAGAATCTAATTTTGCAAAGCTATTTTTAGGAACTTCTCTGGATGGTAATTGTCCCCAATATTTGTCAATAAGTGTAATAGTACTTTCATAATCAAGATCTCCCGACATACAAATTGCCATATTATTTGGTACATAATAAGTATCAAAATAATTATGAATATTAACCATAGAAGGATTTTTTAAATGTTCTCCAACGCCAATTGTAGTTTGAGTTCCGTAAGGATGTGTAGGAAATAATCCTTCGTATAAAGCTTTATTTACTTTTCGGCTGTCGTTATCTTGCGACATATTAAATTCTTCGTAAACTGCTTCAAGTTCTGTATGAAAAAGTCTTAAAACAAGCGTACTAAATCGTTCGCTTTCTATTTTTAACCATCTCTCAATTTCGTTAGCAGGAATATCATTCATGTAAACTGTTTCTTCGTTTGAAGTATATGCGTTAGTATTTTTAGCACCAATTAGAGCAACAAGTTTATCATATTCGTTAGGAACAGCATATTGCGAAGCTACTGTTGAAAGGCTATCAATTTGATGATAAATAGCTTTTTTTTCTGATATATCAGAAGTGTTTTTATGTTTTTCAAATAAATCTGAAATTTGATTTAATAAAGCACTTTCTGCTTCCCAGTTTAACGAACCAATTTTACTAGTTCCTTTAAACATCATGTGTTCAAGATAATGAGCCAATCCTGTAGTCTCTGCCGGGTCGTAAGTTGAACCAGCTTTTACGCCAATTAATGTCTGAATTCTTGGTGTTTCTGGATTTTGAGTCAGATATACTTTCAATCCGTTTTTTAAAGTATAAATACGTGTATTCATAGGGTCGTTAGTAACATATTCGTATGATACACCGTTTTTGTCGGAAGCAGTTTCAGTTTTATACTTTGCCTTATCGCCTGAGCAAGAGAAAAATACAAAAACTACAATAACAGTAATGATTTTTAAAATGTTAGTCATAAATTATTTGTTTAATAGTTCGTTAATATCAAAATCCAGTTCTATATCGAAGTTAGGTTTAAGTGCAATTTCTTTATCGTAAAAAATAACAGTTTCGGGTTGTCGCTTCAATTTATAATTTCCGGTATCCCATTTTTTATTGGCATT
>MEND01000156.1:7202-21289 GCA_001768975.1 Bacteroidetes bacterium GWA2_31_9
TACTTGGTTTAAGGTACGAAAAAACCAATCTTGAATCTGCGTCGGCATATTTTTCTTCAATAACACTTCCCGAAGTATTCGTAAGTTGTAAAATTATAGGTTTTTCAATATTTTTTAAATTCAAATACATTGTAACATAATCTTCAAGTTTTTTTGTTCTGAATTTGATATTTATACTATCTGAATTTTGATCTATAAAATTGGTAAATGTCATTGAATCAAGAATCAACTCGTATGATGATTCTGTTTCCCAGTTGTATTTTATTTCTATTTTTCGAGGCGATAAAGTGTCGTAAATCAATGTATATTTTATAGGCTTTTGAATAGAATCTATAAGTTTATATATTTTTATTAAATCTGTTCTAAATGTTTTATATGGGCTTTCGGTTGTAATAAATATTGATTTATTCAAATCCATAATTCCTCCATTTGTAATATTTGAGGATATTGTGTAAACTGAGTCAATAACAGTATTTTCGTTCCTCTTCGATTTTGATTTATATAAAATATTTTTTCCAAAAACTGTATCAGTTTCAAAAACAATAGAATTATCTTCCTGAATAACAGGATAAACAACTTTAAAGCTTAATGAATCTGTTGAAATCAACGATGAATCATTTAGCCAGCATGTTACAGTATCAAATTTTGATGCAAATTCCCTAGAAATATCGATTTCTTTACAATCAAACAAAGCTGTTATAATAGGTTTATTTATACAGTCTTTACTAAATATTACTTTAATTTTGTGTTTATCGTTTCGCTCTGTTTTCAGCACTTTTACTTTTTTAGTATCCTCTTCAAAAATATTTAAAATTAAATCTTGATGCGAATATTCTGTTCTTGATTTTCGCACACTATCCTTTACTAAACTTTGAGCAATCTGTAATACAGAGTCCTTTAGTGTTTCAATGTCGCTACTATCAATAATATTTATTATCGAGTCGTAATAAAACTTTATAAGAGTGTCAGTAGCAAATGTATCCACATAACTTACTTTTGAGGCTACTGGCGAAATTGAAGAATCATTAAATGCAAACAATTCGTTAGGGAGGTCAAACTTTTTATTATTATTAGCATCTTTTAATGCAAAAATATTGTAAGTTCCTGGTGCTAAGTTTGATATTTCAAAATTTCCATTTTTATCTGTTTTTGAATAATAATCAGGAACAGCTTTATTTGGAGCTGTATCATTTAAGTTTTTATAAAGCAAAACCAATACATTTTCTTCGGGTTTTACATTATTAGCAACTTTTATTTTCCCTTTAATTGTTAGTGAATCAATATAACTTCCGGTAGAAAAAACATATTTGAAATTAAGAACAGGATTATTTTCAGTTAAGTCGGTAATTGATTTTCCAAAGTTTATACAGTAGGTTGTACTATCTTTTAATTCAGTATTTAGCTTTATTACAATCTCTTTACCTTTCGATTTTACATCGGGTTTTTCGTCAAATAAAGGCGATTCATAAACTTCTTGACTTGCATTATTTACCTGAACAAACTCATCAAACACTATTTTTATTTGTTTCTTATCAAAGTTTGTAGAATAATTTGATGGTGAAATATCTAACATAACAGGAGGTGATACATCTTTTGGACCACCAGTTGGTGCAACAATATTTGCACAACCATATAGAAGTAAGATTATTAGTAAAGATATAAAGTTGTAAAATTTCACAGTCAAACTTACATGAATTTTGCTAAATACACAAAAAGCAGTTAATTAATTTTAAAATGCGTTTGCTTAATTTTTTTCGATTTTTTGTTAAAAAAATAAAAGTGATTGATTTTTTTTAATTTAATTTTTATATTTAGAAAAAATATAATTCATGAATTTACTCGAAATATCTTCAACACATAAAACCCCAACTATTAGCTTTAATCCTAATTCTGGAATTTTTTTAATTGAGGGATGGTCAACTCCTGAAGATTCATTTGTTTTTTATGAACCTGTAATTTCATGGTTAACAGAATATGAAAAAAACCCTTCTGAAGTAACTGAATTTAGTGTAAAACTTAGTTATTATAATACTAGTTCGTCGAAATGGATTTTAGAGATATTTTACATTCTTGAAAAAATTCATCGTATGCATTCTGTGAAAGTAAATTGGTATTACGATGACGAAGATATGGAAGAAACCGGTCAGGATTATTCTTCTATGGTTCATATTCCGTTTAATTTTATTGAGATTTAAATTTTATAGTTTAATTATTTTTCTGGTCATTGACTCATTTTCGATTTGAATTTTTAAAAAATAAATCCCATTTTCAAAGTCTATAAATTCTTTTACAGTATTATTTCCTGCTTGCAAATTTTTAAAGCTAAGTGTTTTAATTATTTTTCCTGAAATATCTGAAATTTCAATATTAACATCGTAAGGTTTTATTAAATCTAATTGCATATATAGTTCTTTATCAGTAGGAACTGGATATATATTCAAGCTATTCACAGTGTTAAATAATTTTTCAGAAAAAACGACATTATCTACAAAAATAATAATAGAGTCAGTATAAGTACATCCATCGTTGGTAATAGTGTTATAATAATATGTAAACAAACCGGTATCTAATGGTAAACCAGTAGCATTTAACGAGTCGCTTCCAATAATAGACCCATTACCTTCTGACCAAAAACTATTAAATACTGTTGAAAAAACTGTATCCATATCAAACAAAGAGAAGTCAAAAGTTAAACCCCAATTAAAGATATATCCATTATCCGATGAGATATTATCAGTTACTTTTAAAGTCCAGTTACCATTTACAGGACAACCTATTAAGCCAATAAAATTATTAATTGGTAAGTATGTACTTGAAGGAAAATAATCTTGATCTGTATATATATTTCCAGCTAAATCAGTAAAAGTATATTTATATAAATTAGCCTCATTTGTCATATTTCCATAAATAGGACTAATTTGTGTAAAACAATAATCGTAACCAACTCCAGCAATATTATTTACATCATCGTCAATAGGTTCTCCTAGAAAAGTAGCTGACCCTGAATTTTCTTTTAAAAGTACTGATTGTCCGTTTGGACATTTTAATTCAATATCGGTATCACCACTATAAGAGTGTTCCATATTAATGCATACCGACTTAATCATGTTTGTATCAAGGATATTATTGTTATAATTGCTATTAACATTAATAATAGACTCATAACTTACACCTGAACCATCGGGAATAAAAAATACATTATTATTTATAAAGATGTTATTTATTTGTGAGATAATTGTATCTGAAAAAAAATTAGCATTTAAAACAATACTATCACCTAATAAAATGGTATCATTTGAGGAACTTATGTTAATATTAATCATTGGTAAAAAATTTATTGTATAGTACTCTGAAATATAGCATCCATTTGTGTCGGTAATTGTTAACACTGCATGATTTGAATTAGAATCAATGTTGTCAATATAAATATTATTTCCAAAGTAAATATTTGAGTTATATGCAAATTCGAAAATTGAAGTTGAATCAGATTGATGATATGTAATATCGTTATTATTATATATTCCATATAAATTAATATAAAAAGGCATATTATTACATAAAGATATTTCAGAATTATTAACTGAGCCACTTGAAACAGTTATGCTATTTGAAAAATCCTGACACGTTAAAACACATTCAATATCTGCATCCCAGCCTGAATTCTGAATAGATCCATCAGATGTAAAAACAAAAGTAAGACAACCAGTTCCAATAGATTGAATTGTTACACCATTTAAAGATGTACCAGTTACACTATCAAACATATACATTGCTAAAGCAGAATCTCCATTATAAACTGTTAAAAATTCATAACTATTTTCAATATCAAAACTATTGAAATGAACCGAGATTTCTCTATTTGGCAAATCTGAACATATTGTCATTTTAATATTTGCATTTGCACTATAACTTGATGCCAAACCGCCATCATCATAAAATTTGCCTGTACATGTATTAACATATGTGTTAGACATATTAAATGTTTGTCCAAATAAATTGTTAACAATAAAAAAGGCAATTGCCAAAATGAAGATATTCTTTTGCATAATGATTTTTTTCAAAATTAAATAGTTTTATTTGATATTCAAAACATTTAGGAGGTTAAAATAGACCTTTAGGAAAATAACATGTAGCTAATAAAGCATTATAAATTAAGAAATATATAATATCTGTTAAATACAGATAAATTATTAAGCATTTTTTTAATTACATAAATTATATAAATTTACATTTTAATATTGTGTGTATTAAAAATTTCTCATTTTAGTAATACAAATAAATTAACTATTAATATTGGAGGAAATATGAACGATAACGAAATGAAAGCATTAGGAATGATTGAAACTCGTGGCTTTGCAGCTATGGTTGAAGCATCAGATGCAATGGTAAAAGCAGCTAAAGTAGAATTAGTTGGCTTTGAAAAAATTGGAGGTGGTTTTGTAACCGCAATCGTAAGAGGCGATGTTGCTGCTGTAAGAGCTGCAGTAGATGCTGGAGTTGCAGCAGCCGAAAAAGTTGGCGAAGTTGTATCAACTCACGTAATTCCTCGCCCACATTCAAATGTTGACTCAGCATTACCACTTAGTAATAAATCAATTAAGAAAGGAAAATAATTATGGTAGAATTAAGAACTTACGTTTTTTTAGATTCCTTACAACTTCAAATGGCATCGTATCTTTCAACAGTTTCGAGAGGTTTCTTACCTGTTGGCGGACAAGCTTGCTGCATAGTTGAAATTGCTCCCGGAATTGAAATTAACAAATTAACCGATGTCGCATTAAAGGCAACTCATGTTACACCTGGAATGCAAATCGTAGAAAGAGCTTATGGAATGCTTGAAGTTCATTCCGATAGTCAAGGCGATGTTCGTATGGCCGGACAATCTGTTTTAAATGCTATTGACCAAACAGAAGAAAACAGGCTTAAACCAAGAGTTTTAACTAGTCAGCTAATTAAAAACGTTGAAGACCATCATGCTCAACTAATTAATCGAACAAGATTTGGTAATATGGTTTTACGTGGCGACACATTGTATATTCTTGAAGTAGAACCTGCTGGATACGCATATTTTGCTGCCAATGAAGCCGAAAAAGCTGCACGAATCAATATAGTAGAAGTAATTGGTTTTGGAAAATTTGGTCGTGTTTATATTGCTGGCGAAGAAGCAGAAATTCTTGAAGCAAAAAATATAGTTGAAAAACGATTATCTGAAATAACAGGTAGAGAAGATAAATATTAATAAAATTAAAAAATAGGAGAAAAATATATGAACGATAATACTGAAGCATTAGGAATGATCGAAACAAGAGGTTTCGTAGCAATGGTTGAAGCTGCAGACGCAATGGTTAAAGCTGCAAAAGTTGAACTTATTGGTTTTGAAAAAATTGGTGGTGGTTTTGTAACTGCAATCGTAAGAGGCGATGTTGCTGCTGTAAGAGCTGCTGTTGATGCAGGAGTTAGAGCCGGCGAAAAAGTTGGAGAAATTGTTTCAACTCATGTTATTCCTCGCCCTCATGGAAATGTTGACCTTGCATTACCACTAGGAAGAGTTAGTACAAAGAAATAAAAATTGATTTAGATTTAAGATTGGAAAATCCTAAATCCTAAATCCTAAATCCTAAATCAAAATGATTTTAGCAAAAGTAGTAGGAACCGTTGTTGCCAGTCAAAAATCTCAAAAAATGGAGGGGCAAACTCTTCTTCTTCTAGAAAAAGTTGACCCCATAACAATGAAAGGGAAAAACGACTTTGTAGTTTCAGTCGATAGCGTTGGTGCAGGAGTTGGCGAAATTGTATTTTATGTTTCTGGAAGCAGTGCAAGATATACGAGTTCAACCGAAGGCAAACCAACTGACTCTACAATAGTTGCAATAGTCGATTTTATTGAAAAAGATGGCGAATATACATACAGAAAAGATTGAAAAAAGAAATTTTCTAAGTATTGAATCACTAATAAATGATTGAAAAAAGTATTATATTAGGTTTAATTTTAAAAATTGCAAATTCAATAAATCCGGATAAAATATTTTTAATCGGGTCTTATGCTTCTGGCAATGCTAATAATGATAGCGATATTGACCTTTTAGTGATAAAAGAAACTAAAGAACCAAAATATAAAAGAAGTATTGAAATACAACGACTTTTAATAGGGACTAAATTACCAGTTGATGTTGTGGTTTATACAAACGAGGAATTTGAAAAAGAAAAAAACAAAAATTATTCATTTGTTAATGTTGCAATACAAGATGCTCAATTAATGTATGAACGTAAGTGAAGAAAGACTAAGGGATTGGATTGAAAAGGCTGACCACGATTTGGGTACAGCAATTATAATTAATAAATATATTAAGGAATATTCCGATACACTTGCTTTTCATTGTCAACAAGCCGTAGAAAAATATATTAAGTGTTTATTAGAAAAACATTTAATAACCTTTAAAAAAAGTCACGATTTAAGATATTTACTTGATATTTTAAACGATGCAATTAAAATTGACGTTTCTCTTTACGAAAAAATAATAAAACTTAATGCATTTGGAGTAGAAATTCGATACCCGGATATTAAAATAGAATTAACTGAAATACAGAGAAATGAGGCAATTATAATCGCTAAAGAAATTAGAGAATTTTTAAAGAAAAATATTGAATTTGATATTGACAAAATGACTTCAAATCCTTTAGATTAACTAATGTTGATTATTGCACAATTTAAATTTATTATATGATTTTGGCAAAAGTAGTTGGAACAGTTGTTAGTACTGTAAAAAATGATGGAATTAGCGGTGCTAAATATCTTTTAATCGAAAAATGCTCACAATCGGGCGAAAAAAAAAGCGATTATATAGTTGCACTCGACTTAGTTGGAGCTGGAAATAACGAAATGGTTTTAGTTGCCGAAGGTTCATCTGCACGAGAAACTTCACAAACAGTGAATAAGCCTCTCGATGCATTAATTGTAGGAATAATTGATTTAATTGACGAAAACGATAAAATAGTTTATAGAAAGTAAGATTGATGGAGATAACGGTTTTAGCTGTTTTAGAGTTCAGTAGCATTGCAATTGGTATAAAAGTTCTTGACGATATGGTGAAAATTGCACCTGTCAAAATCGTTGAGGCTCGAACAATTTGCCCCGGAAAGTATATCATTGTTTTTACTGGCGATGTTGCATCTGTTGAATATTCCTACAACAAAGGATTAGAATCGGGAAAAGATTTTTTAGTCGATAAACTTTATTTGCCAATGATACACACAGATGTTGTTGCTGCTATTGGAAAAGTTGTTACAACTGATGAATGGAATACAATTGGTATAATTGAAACATTATCTGTTACATCGGGCATTGAAGCTGCCGATTTTGCTACAAAAACTGGCGGAGTTAAAATAATTGAAATAAGACTTGCAATTGGCTTTGGTGGCAAATCTTATGTGAAAATGATGGGTACACTTGACGAGGTTCAATCGGCAATGGCTGTAGCAACAGCAAAAGTTAAAGAAAAAAATCAATTATGTATGGAAGTAATAATTCCACAACCACATAAAGAAATTAAACAGTTTTTCATGTAATTGGAGGTTTTTAAATGGACAATTTAGAACAAAATATCAGACAGTTAGTAGAAGAAGTAATCAAAAGCATGAATCTTCCAACTGCAAATGTTAAAAAAGATTCGAAACTTGGAGTTTATTCAAATTTGAACGATGCTATTGAAGCTTCAGATATTGCTTTTAAAGAATTTACAAAAGTAACGTTAGAAACCCGAAAAAAAGTTATAGCCAATATTCGCAAAACCACCATGGAGTACAGAGAAATTTTGTCGAAAATGGCTTGGGAAGAAACAGGTTTAGGACGATGGGAAGATAAAATAGTTAAAAACGAACTAGGAATTAATAAAACTCCCGGCGTAGAAGATATTGTTCCTGAAACTTTTACCGACGACCACGGATTAACACTTGTAGAAAGAGCTCCTTATGGAGTAATTGGCTCAATTACACCAAGTACAAATTCTACTATTACCGTTATAAGTAATGCAATAGGAATGATTGCTGCCGGAAATGCTGTGGTTTTCAATCCACATCCATCGGCAAAAAAAGTTTCTGCAGCAATAATCAGTTTACTTAATAATGCAATTATTGAAGCTGGCGGTCCGGTTAATCTTGTAACTTGTATTGATGAACCAACCATAGAATCAGCAAAAGCATTAATGGCTCATAAAAAAATTGCTATTATGGTTGTTACAGGAGGACCTGCAGTTGTTAAAACAGCAATGAATAGCGGAAAAAAGGTTATTGGAGCTGGACCCGGAAATCCTCCTGTAGTGGTTGACGAAACTGCAAATATTGCAAAAGCTGCAAAAGATATTGTTGATGGAGCAAGCTTCGATAATAATGTAATTTGTATTTGCGAAAAAGAAGTAATTGTTGTTGAATCGGTTGCCGACAAGTTAAAAGAAGAAATGAAAAAAAATGGTGCTTACGAACTCACAGGCGACCAAATAAAACAAATAACTGCTTTAGTAATTTCTGACCCCGGAAGACCCGGACACGAAGGAGCAGCAAACAAAAATTATGTTGGTAAAAATGCCGATTTTATTGCAAAAGGCATTGGACTTACCGTTCCAGCTTCAACCCGATTATTAATTTGCGAAGTTGATAAAGACCATCCACTTGTTTGGACAGAACAGCTTATGCCTGTAATGCCAATTGTTAGAGTAAAAGATGTTGATACAGCAATAGATTTAGCAGTTGCTTGTGAGCATGGTTTCCGCCATACCGCAATGATGCACTCTTTAAACATTGAAAAACTTAGCAAAATGGCAAAAATAATGAATTGTTCAATATTCATTAAAAATGGGCCAAGCTATGCTGGTTTAGGCTTTGGCGGAGCAGGTTTTGCATCGTTTACAATTGCAAGCCCAACAGGAGAAGGTGTAACAAGAGCAAGAACATTTACAAGAGAAAGACGATGTACGTTGGTGGATTATCTTCGAATAATTTAAACGTATAGATAAGTTAATTTGAAAATTTGATAATTTGATAATGAAATTAGCTAGAGTAATTGGAAGAGTTGTAAGCACAACAAAAATTGAAGAATTTGATGGTGCAAAATTTCTTTTAGTTCAGCCACTCGACGAACATTTGAATAATGCTGGCGACCCAATTGTTGCTACAGACAAAATTCAGGCTGGAAATAATGAAATTGTTTACTACGAAACAAGTAAAGAAGCAGGAAGAATTTATGAAACCGTCATGAATCCTTCTGATGCATCTATAATGGGAATCGTTGATGATATTTATGTAAATAAATTAAATACTATCAAATAACATGAGTACATCAACACTTCAACTCATCAACACAAAACAACTATGATATTAGCCAAAGTTATAGGAAACGTAGTTTCTACCGTTAAAGAAAAAGGTTACGAATCGAAAAAGATTTTAATAGTTCAACCTGTTGATTATAATGGAAAAAATAATGGAAAATCGTTTCTTGCAATTGATGCAGTTCAGGCAGGAGTTGGCGATACAGTGCTGATACTGGAAGAAGGTGGCTCTGCAAGAGATATAATTAACGAACCCGAATCAATGACAGTAAAGTGTGTAATTGCCGGAATTGTTGATGAAATATCCGTTTCAAATAAATAAAAAATAGAATGTCGAATAATCAAGAAAATATTGATAAAAACAACTTAACAGATAACGTTAAAAGAGTATCTATTGGTGCTGACCATGGTGCTTTTGAAGCAAAAGAAGCAATTAAGCTTTACCTTCAAACAATTGGTTATTCAATAGTTGATGTTGGCACAAATTCCAAAGATGCTGTCGATTATCCCGATTTTGCTGTTGCAGTCGCCAAAAAAGTAGTAAGTGGCGAATGTGAAAGAGGAATTATGCTTGATGGTGCAGGAATTGGCTCAAGCATGGTTTGCAATAAGGTAAAAGGAATTAGAGCCGCTTTATGCTGGAGCGAAAAAACTGTTTTAAATAGCCGTCTTCATAACAACGCAAACGTGCTTACAATGGGAACGGCACAGCACTCAATTGCCGATATGTGTAACATGGCAAAAATTTGGCTCGAAACACGTTTTGAAGGTGGTCGTCATTTGCCACGAATCAATAAAATGATGGCTGTTGAAAGAGGCAGATTATAGATGTAATATTTAAGAAGTAATATTTAATATTTAAGCAGAGAAAACAAGAAATTTCTAAATTTGAAAATTCAAAAATTATAAATTGAAATATGGAACAAAACGAATTGATAGACAAAATTACAAAGGAAGTAATGTCTCGTTTAAACGATAAAATGCAATCACAAAGCTCTAATAAACAAGATACTTCAAAACATTCTGGAAGTGTTATGTCTCCACTTGAATTAGCTGGATATATTGATCACACATTACTAAAACCTGAATCAACTCAAGAACAATTTGATAAACTTTGTGAAGATGCAAAAGCCTACAAATTCAAATCTGTTTGTGTTAATTCAGGATGGGTTCCTTATGTTGCAAAAAAATTACGTGGTTCTGGAATCCTAATTTGCTCAGTAATTGGCTTTCCTCTTGGCGAAATGGACACCAGAAGCAAAGCATTTGAAGCTCGAAGTGCAATTTCTAACGGAGCAAATGAGCTTGACATGGTAATTAATGTTAGTGCTTTAAAATCAAGAAATTTAAAGCTTGTTGAAGAAGATATTCGTGCTATAAAAAGAGCTTGCAGAAGTAATACTATATTAAAAGTTATTATCGAAACAGGTTTACTTTCAGAAGAAGAAAAAATTCTAGCATGCGAAATTTCAAAAAAAGCAAATGCCGATTTTGTAAAAACATGTACAGGATTTATGGGGGGTGGTGCTACAGTTGCTGATATTCAGTTAATGCGACGTATTGTTGGATCAAAAATAGGTGTTAAGGCAAGCGGTGGAATTAAAGATTTTAAACAAGCAATTGCATTAATTAATGCCGGAGCAAATCGTTTGGGTTGCGGAGCAAGTGTTGCTATTGTCACAGGTGCAACTTCTCAAGGAGGCTATTAAAAGCTCAAAGTTTCAAGTCCAAAGCCCAAAAATCAAAGTATGGCAGTGAAATATTCACTTTAAATTATGATATACCGATACGGAACTGATTTACAAATTTTTATTTAATGTTCCTAGCGGTATAACTCACTCTAAATATTTTTTCTACCAAAAAACTATTAAGATTGAGTATATTTGCAAAATAATGGCTTCATAGTTCAATGGATAGAACGACAGTTTCCTAAACTGTAAATTCGGGTTCGATTCCCGGTGAGGCTACAAAGGTATTATCAAATTCCCTCTAAAAAGCTTAATCTTTGAGTGTTTTTCAATATTCCCAAAAATAAGTGTGTATTAAACTTAGAATGTTTGTTTTTGAATTTAAAAATCACTCTACATCAAATTAATCCATTTGTATTTCTTATATTTAATTTTTCATGAGGCTAAAAAATATACTATTATTCTTGATATTATTCTTTTTTTTAATTGCATGTGAACCTCCTGTATTATTTAATGAGCCTCAACCTTCAGAAACAAAAAGCTTATTAAAATTTCCCAGACATTTAATTGGAAATTACCTCAGTTTTTCTGACAATTCTGTGCTGAAAATAACTGAGAAAACTATTGTGAGAATTTATAATTTAGAGTATAATTTGTGTATTAATGAACTTGACAAAAATCTTATTATAAAAGGAGATAGTTTAATAAATATTAATACAAATAAAGGGTCAGTTTTAACAAAAAATGGAGATAGCTTAATTGTTAAAATTCAGTCTATTGATACTTTATTTAAAATCAATAATAATAATGTTTTGAAAAAGTTCAAAGGATATTATTTTATCAGTACTTTAGTTACATCAAATTCCTGGGAAGTAAAAAAAATAATGCTATCGCAGGGACAATTAACAATTAGTAGTATCACAAACAACATTGAAATTGATGATTTAATGCCAATTAAAGAAAGTCGTCTTGATTCAATACCTCCATATAAATTTAATCCAACTAAAAAACAATTTAAAGAATTTGTAAAATCTGATGGATTTTGTGATAATGAAATATTTATTAGACAAAATAGGGATGCCAATAGATGTTATTAACTCTCATCGCATTACTGGTTTAGTTTGCATTAAATGCTTATTATATTATAAATCAATAATGTCAAAAATGCCTTATCTTTGTTTCTTAATAAAAAAATGAAATAGTTGTTTAATCTTTTCAAAAATATCGACCGTAAAAATTATAAACCCAAATATGGAGGTTTAGATATTTTTAAATACATTGGCCCAGGCTTGTTGGTTACAGTTGGTTTTATTGATCCCGGTAATTGGGCATCAAATCTTGCTGCAGGAGCCGATTATGGTTATGCACTATTATGGATGGTTACAATGTCAACCATAATGCTCATAATTTTGCAGCATAATGTTGCTCATCTTGGAATTGCTACTGGTCTTTGCTTGTCTGAGGCAGCTTCAATTTATATAAAGCCACGTTACTCAAATGCTTTACTTTCGTCTGCTATGTTGGCATCTGTATCAACTTCGCTTGCCGAAATTTTAGGAGGAGCTATTGCCCTTGATATGCTTTTTCAAATCCCAATCAGAGCTGGTGCTTTACTTGTTACTTTGTTTGTTTTTATAATGCTTTTTACCAATTCGTACCGATTAATTGAAAAATGGATAATTGCATTTGTTTCTATTATTGGGTTATCATTTTTGTATGAACTTTCGTTGGTAAATATCGACTGGAATAGTGCAATTACTGGCTGGGTAACACCGGCATTCCCTAAAGGCTCAATGATTGTTATTATGAGTGTACTTGGTGCAGTAGTAATGCCACATAATTTATTTCTTCATTCTGAGGTCATACAAAGTCGTCAGTGGAATTTGAAAGACGAAAAAATTATAAAAAAGCAATTGAACTACGAATTTTTAGACACTCTTATATCAATGATTCTTGGTTGGGCAATTAATAGTGCAATGATTCTATTAGCTGCTGCAACATTTTTCAATTCAGGAACTTCGGTTTCTGAACTCGAACAAGCGAATCAGATGTTAGCTCCATTGCTTGGAAGTCATGCTGCAATAGTATTTGCAGTGGCTTTGTTATTTGCTGGAGTTGCTTCAACAATAACTTCTGGAATGGCAGCAGGATCAATTTTCGCAGGAATGTATAAAGAACCTTATGATATTAAGGATAATCACTCAAGAATGGGAGTTGCTATTTCGCTATTAATTGCTTTGGGAATTATCTATTTAATTTCAAATCCTTTTAAAGGGCTAATTTATTCACAAATGATTTTAAGTATTCAATTACCATTCACAATTTTTCTCCAGGTATATTTAACTTCATCAGAGAAGGTTATGGGAAAATACAAAAATTCCACTATGTCTAAAATCACTCTATATTCACTCGGGGCAATTGTTACTTTACTTAATGTAGTGCTGTTTATTAGCTTAATTTGAACTGTTTAAAAAAGTAATAAATTTTCGCTATTCGTATTACAGTTTGCTATTATTAGTTAAATTTTTATCTTTAACCTTAAATCCGCAAGACTGCTGTCATTGCAAACAAAGTGAAACAATCTCTTTATTGTTGTAGATTGCTTCGTAAGATTGCAACGACAGATAAATTGATTACTTAGTAAAAGTCTTACCGATTTAAGGTTTAAAACTTAATCACAACAGAATAATGAAAATATATTTTATTAGTATTTTAAGTTTCTTAATATTATTTAAATCTTATTCTCAGGATTCTAATACAATTGATAGTCTTAAAAAAGTAATTTCAAATGTAGAAAAAAAATGTCCAGTGCCTTGCCCCGAAGATACAAGCAGAATTTTGGCTTATATCGGATTAGGTGAAGAAATTTTTGTGGATTATCCCGATTCAGCTATTTCACTTTGGACCGAAGCCGAAAAAATTGCAAGAAACCTTCTTGCTCGAAAAAACAATTCAAAAATCACAGAAACCACAAATAAGTGTTTAGCTCTGGCAATTAACAACATAGGTTATGTTTACAAGTACATGGGCGAAATTCCAAAAGCACTTGTAAATTACAATAAAGCTTTAAAAATTCAAG
>MEND01000156.1:21295-23799 GCA_001768975.1 Bacteroidetes bacterium GWA2_31_9
ATTTCCTTAAAAGCCTGAAAATAAAAAAGCAAATTAATGATAAAAGCGGGATGTCAATAGTAATAAATAATATTGGAACTATATACGACGATCAAGGAGATATTGCTAAAGCACTAGATTATTATCACAAAGGATTAAACCTTTATGAGGAGATGGGAAATAAAAAAGGTATGGCTCTTGCATTAAATAACATTGGATATATATATTATAATCAGGCAGATATTAAAAACGCTTTGGATTATTACAATAAAAGCTTAAAAATCAGAATGGAAATTGGCGATAAAAATGGAATATCAAACTCATACAATAATCTTGGCTCAGTTTATAAAAGTCTTGTAAATGATTCAAAATATATTAACAAATTTGAGCTTAAAGATTCATTAAATAATAGGGCAATAGAATATTTTTATAAGAGTCTTGAAATAAGAAAAGAAATTGGAGATAATCAAGGCGTTGCAATAACATTAAATAATATGGGATTGATTTATAACAATATGTCAGATGATGCTTACTTACAACAAAATATAAAAAGAAGAGATTCATTATTGGAGCTATCAATTGAATATTGTCAAAAAAGCTTAAAAATCAGAGAAGAATCTGGATATAAACAAGATATGGCATCTTCACTTTATAATCTTGCACGATTTTATAAACAACAGAATCAAATTCTAAAATTCAAAAATTTTTCCGAACGTAGTTATAAAATTAGTAAAGAACTTGGCTTTCCTGAAGATATTGGAAATTCTGCTTCATTAATGAGAGAAATTGCTGTTATGAATGGTGATTACAAAAAAGCCTACGAATATTATCAAGAGCAAATGAATATGAAAGATAGTGTACAAAACGAGCAAAACTATCGTCAAACACAACAACAGCAAGCTAGATATACATATCAAAAACAAGCAGCAATTGACAGTATAGCTCATGATAAAGCTATTCAAATTAAAAACCTCGAACTTGCTAAAACCGAACAAGAAAAAGAAAAACAACAAATTGTAATCTATTCATTTGTATTAGGTTTTGCAATTATTCTAATATTCTCTATTCTTTTACTCAGATTGTTTTTACAAAAGAAAAAAGCAAATCAACTTTTAGCAAAACAAAATGCTGAAATAAGCCAACAAAAAGAAGAAATTGAGTCACAGCGAGACGAAATTGAAAGCCAGCGTGATCAGGTTATGGGTCAGAAAGAACAAATTGAAGAACTTTACGAAATTGCTGTCGAACGCAAAAATATTGTTGAGGCTCAACAGGTTGAAATACATGATTCTATTAGGTATGCAAAGAGAATTCAACATGCCGTTTTGCCTGATTTTTCAAGATTATTTACCATTGTTGAAAATAATAAGCAGTTTTCAGTAAGCAGTAATCAGAATTCAAATAATACTTTACCGATTTCCAAAAACCGATTACTGAATACCGATATTCAACTACCGATTGCCGATTACTTTGTTCTTTTTAAGCCAAAAGACATAGTCTCAGGAGATTTTTATTGGGCAACCAAAACAGAGGATTGGACTATTATTACAGTTGCCGATTGCACTGGACATGGAGTTCCCGGAGCATTTATGAGTATGTTGGGAGTTTCTTTTTTAAACGAAATTGTTCGTCGAAAAGAAGTTACAGATGCAGCAATGGTATTAAATCAACTTCGTTCTGCAATTATCGATGCACTTGGACAAACTGGTGAAGAAGGAACACAAAAAGATGGAATGGATATGAGTATAATTGCGATAAGAAATCAGCCTCAAAGCTCCAAACTCCAAGACAAGGAAAGTAATCAGTATTCAGTAAGCAGTAAGCAGTCGGCAGATGAACGTAGCCAAAATAACAATTTAAATGAACTACAAACCACAACCGAGCTTGCGAGCTCAACGAAGTTAAACAATAAACAATCTTACCACGCTCAATGGGCAGGAGCAAACAATCCGCTTTGGATAGTTCGTAGTGACGAAACTCTGACAGGGTTTCAAACCCTGTCAGAGTTCCGAAAGGATGCGTCAGCCAACAACGAACAACAAACCACAACTGAGCTAGCGAGCTCAACGAAGTTAAACCACAAACTCTTTGAGTTCAAACCCGATAAAATGCCCGTAGCAGTTCACCTAATAATGGATAATTTTACAAATCACGAAATTCAATTAGAAACTGGTGATTGCATATATCTGATGTCTGATGGTTATCAAGACCAATTTGGCGGAACAAATGGCAAAAAATTCCTTTCAAAAAACCTGAAACAATTGCTTATTGACAATTGCCAATTGCCAATGGACGAACAAAAACAAGTTTTGGAAAAAACTCTAATTGAGTGGATTGGCGATGGCGAACAAATTGATGATATTACAGTTGTGGGAATTAAAATAATTTAAATATTGTTATGTAATGAAAAAAATCGTATTTAATAGCCTTACTTTTTTAGTAATTTTTCTCTCAATTTCAGCAGTTTATTCACAAACTAAAACCGACAGCTTATTAAGAATAATTGATAACTCGACAGAAGCTGA
>MEND01000156.1:23853-39693 GCA_001768975.1 Bacteroidetes bacterium GWA2_31_9
TCAAACAAGGAATTTATGACAAATCAAAACTTTATTACGATTCGGCAATAACTATTGCTAAACAAATTAACCTTAAAAGCTTAATAGCAGATTTATATATAAGTTATGCAAATATTTATGAAGATATTGGAGAAAATAAAAAATGTATTGAAAACTATATCAGTGCCGAAAAAATTTATACCGAATTAAACGACCAGTTTGGAATTGCTAATTCGACAAATAACTTAGGTATTACTTACGGACAAAATGAAGATTTTGACAATGCACTATTCTATTTTTATAAATCATATAATGCTAATTTAGAGCTAAATAACAAACACGGGATTGGTAATACTCTCAATAACATAGGCAACGTTTTGGGAAATCAGAATAAATATGATTCTGCCATTACTTGCCTTAATATGGCAATAACAACTTGGGAAGAAATAAATGAAAAAAGAGGCGTTGCAATGTCTTCTAATGGCTTAGGTCGTATTTATTCAAAAATCGGAGATTACAATAAAGCACTTTACTATATAAACAAATCATTAAATATATCTGAAGAGCAAAATGATTTATTCGGGCAAACTCAAAATCTTTTAAGTATTGCCGAAGTTTATTCTGCACAAGGAAAACATGAATTATCAATAAAAATAAATACGCAGGCTTTAGAACTTGCTAAGAAAATGGGAAATATCCGAAAAATGTCAATGATTAACCGTTTCCTTTATAAGTCGAAGTATGAATTAGGCGACTATAAAAGTGCCGTTGATCATTTATTAGCTTATACAGAATTAAAAGATTCATTGATTTCAGTAGAGAAAACCAAAGCTATTGAAGAAATGCGAACAAAATATGAATCAGAAAAAAAAGAACTCCAAATAAATAATCTTGAGAAAGATAATAAGCTTAAGGAAAATGAAAACCAAAAACAACGAATCATTATATATACTTTTATTATCGGGCTAGTTATAATTATTATTTTTTCAATTTTTCTATATAGACTTTTTCTACAAAAAAAGGCTGCTAATAAAATTATCCTCAATAAAAATATAGCACTCGAACAAGCTAATGAAGAAATATCTTCACAACGTGACGAAATAGAGGCACAGCGAGATGTGGTAGTTAAACAAAAAGAGCAAATCGAAGAAATTCATTCAGAAGTTACCGATAGTATAAATTATGCCAAACGAATTCAAGAAGCAGTACTTCCAGTAAGTATTCAATCTCGGACAGTTCTTGGCGAACATTTTATTTTATTCCGACCAAAAGATATTGTTTCGGGAGACTTTTATTGGGTTGCTAAAATTGAAAATACTTTAATAGTTGCAGTTGCCGATTGTACCGGACACGGTGTGCCAGGGGCATTTATGAGTATGCTAGGAATCAGTTTTTTGAATGAGATTGTTCGCAAAAAAGAAATTTTAAAAGCATCTGAAGCACTTAATGAATTAAGAAAAGAAATTATTAATGCACTTCAGCAAACTGGCTCTACAGGCGAGCAAAAAGATGGGATGGATATGTCGTTGGTTGTAATAATGACCCAAGCTCAAAGTTCCAAGAACCAAATTTCAAGCTCAAAACTCCAAGACGAGGAAGGTAATCAGTATTCAGTAAGCAGTAAGCTGTCGGCAGATGAACGTAGCCAAAATAACAATTTAAATGAAACTTCAAACCTCAACCGAGCTTGCGAGCTCAACGAAGTTAAACTTCAAACCTCAAACGTCTTCAACGCCCAATGGGCAGGAGCAAACAATCCGCTGTGGATAGTTCGTAGTGACGAAACTCTGACAGGGTTTAAAACCCTGTCAGAGTTCAGTGAGGATGCGTCAACCAACAACGAACAGCAAACCACAAACGAGCTAGCGAGCTCAACGAAGTTAAACCACAAACTCTTCGAACTAAAACCCGACAAAATGCCCATAGCCATTTACGAAAAAATGGACAGCTTTACAAATCACGAAATTCAATTATATTCAGGTGATTGCATCTATTTAATGAGCGATGGGTATCAAGACCAATTTGGTGGAACGAAATTCAAAAAATTCCTTTCAAAAAACCTCAAGCAATTGCTTATTGACAATTGCCAATTGCCAATGGACGAGCAAAAGCAAATATTGGAAAAAACACTAGTTGAGTGGATTGGCGATGGTGAACAAATTGATGATATTACAGTTGTGGGTATAAAAATTTAAGAAAATGAGATTAAAAATTACCATAATTATATTAACGTTTGTAAGTATTAACTTTAATGTTTTTTCTCAAAAAAAGGAAATTATTGGATTACCTTATATTGAAGTATATAATGATACTTTAATAAACAATAATTTGATAACAGATATCTGTCAGGGACCAAATGGCAATATGTATTTTGCAGGAAGTAAAGGACTTTTAGAATTTAATGGAAAAACATGGAAAATTATTCCAGGCACTGATACAATTGATTGTAAGCATATTGAAGTATTTGATAATAAATTAATTTGTGTTGCTGGAAAAAATGAATTTGGTGTTTTGAAATCAAATGAAAAAGGCATATTAACTTATCATTCATTAAGGCATTTATGCGACACAATTGATTTAAAAACTACTGTAGGATTAGCTACAAATAATGAAAAAGTTTTTTTTCCATTTAAAAACCATTTAATTGTATTTTCTCCAAAAGATTTTAAAATATTAGAAACGTTAAACAAAAAAAATATTATAAATATTTATAATTTTAATAATAAAATATTAGTTTTTTTAAAGGATACAATTGGATATTTAAATGAAAATAAGCTTGATTTTATCGGGAAAGTAGATAACTCAATTATATTCGATGCTTATTATATTGTTGATAGCACTTTTTACGCAATTTTTTATCCATTTTCTATTTATAAAATAACCAATAAAACGCTTGAAAAAATTGAAAGTCCACTTAATGATATTATGTTTGAAAAAGCTTCGGTAACTGCCATAAAATCAAGCAATAATGAAATATTATTAGGAACATACTCCGATGGAATTCTTAGATGCGATATTAATGGCAATTTTATACAATCATATATAGCAACATCTGGCTTGCCTGACGATGTAATAATGAAAATATTTGAAGATAAAGAAAAAAATGTTTGGGCTTCTACCTCAACAGGAATTTGCAGATTAGAATGCAATACACCTTTTAGTTATTTTGATGAAAGAAATGGCACAAAAAAAGCATTCCTCATTTGGGATCAAACAGTTAATAATGATTTATATATTTGTTTATTAAATGGTTTATACACATACTCTGACAATAGATTGAATTTAGCTGCTGATGGAGATGATTTATATTATGAAGAATTTGTTTGGGATAATGAATTATATGCTTCATCTAATAAGGGACTATGCCTCATTAATAAAGATAAAATAGAGAGTAAAGTTAAAATGTTTGTTGATGATTTTATTGGGCTTTTAAACAACAAATTGCTAATTTCAAGTTTAAATAAATATTTTGCAATTACAAAAAACAATGAAAAGTTAAATGTTAACTCAGTTTATTTTCCTTTAAAAAAGAATGAAGATTATGTTGGTATTATTGATTCTACATACATTATTACATCTTGCGACAAAACACTTTATAAATATAAATTTAACACAACAAGTGACAGTTTAATGATTTGTGATTCTGTTGATTTGACGCTAAGATTACCAAAAGCTGAGTTTGATTTCTATAAAATTGATGACAAGTTTAGGCTTTCAAACTACATCCAAATCTTTTATTATGACATAGTTAAAAATGAATTAAAAGAACAAAAAAATATTATTCAGTATTTAAAACTGTTTAGAAATGATTATGATTTTAAGAAAGACGAATCGAGTAATTTGTACTTGTATAGTACAAAGAAATTTTTAAAACTTACACCATCAGACAATGGCTCTTATGTTTCAGATAAAACATTATTAAAAATACAAGATAATTTATTAGATAGGTTGGAGTTCTATTCAAAAAATCAGTATTTTATATCATCCAAAACAGGTTTTATAATTTATAATCCATATAATAAATACAATACAAACATTGATTATGAAACAGTAATAACTAAGGTAATCTGTTCTTACAACAAAGTCGATTCATTAATTTATGGAGGTACTAATTCGGATAGTTTAGGAAATTATTTAAAAAATCAAACATATTTTATTTCTCTTTCATATAATTACAATAATTTAATATTTGATTTTACATCTACCTTTTATCAGAATCGAGACAAATTAAAATACTCATATTTACTTGACGGATTTGAGAATCATTGGTCTTCATGGTCATCAGTTTCATTCAAAGAATTTACAAACCTCCCCGAAGGAACTTACACTTTCTTTGTAAAAGCCAAAAACATATACGATACAGAGAGCTCAGTTGCAAGCTATTCATTTACAATTCTTCCACCTTGGTATCGAACATGGTTGTCATACACATTGTACGTTCTAGTTTTAATCCTTCTCATTTATCTTACTATTAAGTTTTTTACCCGACGGCTTATTAAACAAAAAGAAAAGCTAGAGCAAATTGTTAAACAACGTACAGCAGAAATTTCGCAGCAAAAAGAAGAAATACAATCTCAGGCCGAAGAACTGCTTGTAATAAACGAAGAACTCGAAAAGCTTTCAATTGTAGCAAGCGAAACCGATAATTCTGTTGTTATTGCAAACGAACAAGGAATTATAGAGTGGGTTAATGATGGATTTACTCGTATGTTTGGTTACACAATGCATGAATTTATTTCGAAATTTGGCGCAAATGTAATAGCAATAAGTTCTTATGATGGATTCCATGAAAAATATATAGAATCTTTAGAATCAAGGTCGGCTGTTTTTTACAATTCAATATTTACTACAAAAACAGGAAAAACTATCTGGACACAAACCACAATGAATCCAATATTTGATAATGATAAAAATCTGAAAAAAATCATATTGGTTGATACTGATATTTCAAAACTCAAAGAAGCAGAAGCTGAAATTATACAACAAAAAGAAGAAATTCTTACTCAAAAAGAACAGATTGAAAAACAGCATGATTTTGTTGTTGCTGTGAATAAAGAGCTGAATACGAAGAATAAGCAAATTACTGATAGTATTAATTATGCTAAGTTAATTCAAATGGCTATTCTTCCTTCAATTTCAGAATTACAGGAAATATTTCCAGAATCATTTATATTCTTTCAGCCTCGGGACATAGTAAGTGGCGATTTTTACTGGTTTTCTAAACACGAAAATCTAGTGTTTGTGGCATTAATTGATTGCACTGGTCATGGAGTTCCTGGTGCTTTTATGAGCATGATTGGCAATACTTTATTAAATCAGATTGTTAATGAAAAAGCAATTTATAATCCTGCTGAGATATTGTTTAATCTTCACAAAGGAACTCTTTTTGCATTAAGTCAGAGAACCGATTCTATTCAAGATGACGGAATGGAAATATCTATTTGTGTAATTGATATGGTAAATTATCAAATAAAAATGGCATCAACAAACCAATCAATTATTGTAATAATTAATGATGTTTTGAAAGAGTATGATGGAACTTTTTACTCAATTGGAGATAAAACAAATGAATTGACAATTAATTCTTTTGAAACAATAACAATTCCTATTGAGAAAGACATGAGTATATATTTAAAATCAGACGGATACTCCGATCAGTTTGGAGGAGAAAAACGACAGAAGTTTTCAAATAGTCGATTTGTTGAGTTAGTTTCAAATATTAATAATTTAAATTCAACCGAACAAAAAGAAATCGTTGAAAAAACCTTCTTAGAATGGAAAATAAATTCAAAACAAACAGACGATGTTACACTAATTGGATTAAAAATATCTTAATGAAATTTAAAAAAATTAAATATTTAGCTTTAATACTGTTGACATCTGTTTGTCTAACACTAAATTCATTTTCGCAACAAAACATAATCGATTCGCTTCACAATGTCCTTAACAAAACAAATAAAATTTCAGACAAGGCATCAATATACAACCAAATCTCTTATGAAATCTTTCAGTATTATAAAGACAGTGGATTTTATTATGCAAATAAAGCTATAGAAATAGCAATTAAAACCAATGATAAAAAAAACTATTCCGAAGCGTTATACAATATCGGCCTTACATATCATGAATTTCAGAATTACGACAGTGCAAGATTTTTTTATCATAAAGCTCTTAAAATCGACTCCGAGGAAAACGAATCATTTGCATTAATCTGTACATCGATGTCGCAATCTTTTAAAATGAATTCCCGATTCGATAGCTCTTTATTTTATGCTAATAAAGCTTTAGATATTTATCAAAAATCTGATAATAAAAATAAAATTGGCAGAATTTATCTTCTTATTGGAGTTATTTATCGGAGTATGGGAATTTATGATAAAGCAACAGATTATCAGATGAAAGCTTTAAAAATAAAAGAAGAAATTGGCGATAAACTTGGTCAGGCACAATGTCTTGGGAACTTAGCAACTATATGTTACGACCAGGGCGATTTAGACAAAACACTGGATTTTACAAAAAAATGTATCAAGCTATTTGAAGAACTAAATAACGAAGAAGGACTTGCAACTTCTTACAGTCTTTTAGCTGGAATATTAATGGCAAAAAATTTACCCGAAGAAGCTATTAAATATTTCAACAAAACTCTAATTACTTATGAAAAAATAAATTTTCCAACTGGCATAGCCTCTGTTTATGGCAACTTAGCTATTATATATGAGAGCCTTAACGACTTTATTAAAGCCAAAGAATCATTTAATAAGGCTATTGAGGTTAGTCATAATGCTGAAGATTTGCTTTCAGAAACAATTGCATATATTAATCTTGCGTCTTTTTATAATAAAACAAAAGAATATTCATTGAGTATAGAGACTGCCAAAAAAGCACTGAAAATTGCAGAAAACATTAATGCTTTAGATGAACAAAGGCTTGCAAATGATGTTTTATCAAAAGCATATTTTAATACTAACGATTTCAAAAACGCATACTTAGCATTGGATCAAACAATGCTTTTTAAAGATTCTATTTATAATAACGAAAAGTTAAAGCAAATTAATCAGCTCCAAATTGAATATGAAACCGAAAATAAGGAAAACGAAATAAAATTACTCAATAAAGAAAATCAATTAAATGAGATTAAGGTATTTGCAAAAGATAAGGAATTAAGAAGTCATCGATTATTTATACTGATAATTGTATTTGGAATTATTGTATTAGCAATTTTTCTTTTTGTCGTTTTTAGGCTTTATCGTCAAAAAATTAGGAATAATAGCATTCTTGAAGTTAAGAATATTGAAATCAATCAACAAAAAGAAACACTCCAAATTCAAAGCGAAAAATTGTCTGTTACAGTTAAAGACCTTCAAATCAAAAATAGCAAGATTACTGAAAGTATTAATTATGCTAAAACAATTCAAACAGCTATAATGCCTTCGGAAATATTTTTTAAGGAAAACTTTAAAGATTATTTTGTGTTTTTCCGCCCAAAAGATATTGTCAGCGGCGATTTCTATTGGTCGTCAGAAATTGATAATAACATATTCGTTGCCGTTGGCGATTGTACAGGACATGGTGTGCCCGGGGCATTTATGAGTATGATTGGCAATACATTACTAAATCAAATTGTAAATGAGAAAAAAATTATCAACCCTGCACAGATTCTTAATGAATTAAATCAAGGTATTGTATTTTCACTCGAACAACATGGCGATTCCGATTTTTCTGGCGATGATGGCATGGACATTACTATTTGTCTCATAAATAAAAATCAAAAAGAAATAACAATTGCTGCAGCAAACCATGAATCGCTTCTTATTATTGATGGCAAATCCGAATTATTCGAAGGAAGTTTTTTTGCAATAGGAAAAGAATTTGGCAAAAGCATTGAAAAAGAATTCCAAAACCAATCTTTTAAGTATAATGATTCTGCAAAAATATATTTGTTTTCAGATGGTTATTATGACCAATTTGGAGGACCTCAAAATAAACGATTCAATAAATCACAAATAGTAAGGTTGTTAAATGAAAATAGTAATTTGTCTTTCAGTGAACAATGTCTGAAAATTAACGAAGCTTTTGAAAGCTGGAAAGGCAATAAAAAGCAAACCGACGATATTTTAATTTTAGGTCTCAATATTTAGAATTTCAAACAATATACGTGAGTAGAAAAGTGATATGTGACAGGCGGAGGTTCTACCTCCGCCTAAACTATCTTTACAGGCTCTGCCTGTATAATATTTGAAATCATTCAATGTTTAATGTCGATATAAATATTAAAGATAGATTTTATGGTTAGATGATGTATTTTGAAATACAATTTATTTTAGTGATTCAATAAAGTATTATATGTAGAATTCCTTTCAACAGCTACAAATCCAGCCGAATTTACAATCGTTTTTAATTCCGAAATACTAAGATTTGGTTTTTGGTCTTTTGCTCCTGCCACAGAATAAATTTTTGTAGAATCTTCTATTGTTCCGTCAAAATAGTCGGCACCAATAGATTAATTAACTTCAACCAAATTTTACAATAAATTAATCACTACTAACTGATTAAAAGATTTAATTATACCGCATTTTTTGTTAGTCAAGACTCTACGAGGTAAAAGATTTCAGGGGTATGTTTTCTTTTATTGACATAGATCACCTACGGTGAATAGCTCGAGGATTAACAAGAGTTTAGTCGGTTAGTTAGTGAAAGGGAATATGAATTAGCATTTGTTAATTAAATATTTCACCACAACGCCAATTTCATCACATATAACAACGTCTTTGTTTCTGCAATAACAATTCGGCATTTGCGTCAAAGATGCGACTGGGTTTGCGTTGTGAACCATATTAGTGTCCTCAACTTTTTTAAAGAGAAAATAAATTTCAATATTGCTCCACTTATTTTACACAGTTTATCTTAAAAATTATGACAAAATTATTTTGTTTTATAAAATATTTTATATTTTTGTTGTAGAAGAAAAAACGTCAAAACACAATAAAGTATGAAAAAAACTATAAAATTATATCTGTTGATAGCATTGCTAACAATTTCAAATTTACAAAGTCAAGAGTTAAATTTAATGAAAAACAGTACCAATTTGACGAAATATTCTTTAATAGCATTATCTATTAATGCAGAGCCTTCAAGTTTTAACTTATTAAGTTATAATTCAAAAACAATTAAGCCACGTTTACGAAACACTGGCATTGTATTTACAATTATGGGTGCAGTTTTTATTGCAGGAGGTATTGCAATGGTAAATTCTGCTGATGGCGTAACTTACTATTATTCTAATACTTATAACGGGCATACTACAACAGAAGGCGATGCTACAGGTGCATTTGGAGCACTTGGAATTGTTGGAGGGTCAATTGCAATGCTCGGTGGAGGTACAATGTGGTTTTTTGGTAGTCGAAAACTTAAAAAAGGAGGACATAGAACAGCCCTAAATTTTTCTCCAAGCTCTGTTTATTTGACATACAATTTTTAAATCCAATGCCTCTAAAATATAAAGGAACGAAGATTATTTATACAAGATTAAGCTTGGATGAATATTCCAATCTCTTAATTCCAATTTTAAAAAGAGCATTAAATGATATAAATGCAAGAACTGAAATAGTTGGAAGTAAAATTATTTTCAATCGAATTATAGATTCGGGGAAAAAGACAGGTTATGAGGGTTTTAAAATCATTAGAGCTGGTGAGATTAATTTGACACAAATAGAAGAAAATAAAATAAGAATTGCTTGGGAAGTTAATCTCAATACTTTAATATTTTTGTCTGTACTGTTAGGTTTTATTGCTGGGCTTTACTTTAAGACGATAAACAATGTACGTTTGGATTCTGCAATAATTATTGGATTTTCAGCGTGGGTTATCTTTTTCTTATTTGGATACTATTGGATTCGTAAAAATTTTAGATTTAATTGATGATTGTTGTAATTATAAGTTAAGCCAACTGGATTCGATTTAGCACATAAATTCCCTTTCAACACATTTAACAAACAATGATAAATTTGCCAAGCCTTACAGCATATCGTAAGTAGAATTCCTTTCAACTGCCACGAATCCAGCCGAATTTACAATCGTTTTTAATTCCGAAATACTAAGATTTGGTTTTTGGTCTTTTGCTCCTGCCATAGAATAAATTTTTGTAGAATCTTCTATTGTTCCGTCAAAATCGTCGGCACCAAACGATAACGCCATTTGTGCATATTCTTTTCCAAGCATTGGCCAATAAGCTTTAATATGCTTAAAATTTGACATATAAATTCTGCTTATTGCATAATTTCTTAAGTCCTCAATAAGAGTTACTTCACCAATATTACCTAAAGGATTGTTTAACATTTTAAACTTTAAAGGAATAAATGCCATAAATCCACCAGTTTCTGCTTGTAATTCTCTAAGCATCGACATATGCTCTACTCTGTGTGCATAGCTTTCAATATGACCATAAAGCATTGTTGCATTTGATTTAATTCCTACTTTATGAGCTTGTTTGTGAATTTCGAGCCATCTTTCAGAATTAGTTTTTTCGGGACAAATTTTTTGGCGAATTTCAGAATTAAAAATTTCTGCACCACCTCCAGGAATTGAGTCAAGACCTGCTTTTTTTAGTAATTTTAATCCTTCTATTAAATCAATATTTGATTTTGTAACCATATAATCAATCTCAACTGCTGAAAATGCTTTTATATGAATTTCGGTAACAGCTTTTCTAATAGCATCAATTAAATTGATATAGTAATATATGTCTTTATCGGGATGCACTCCACCAACTATATGAACTTCGGTAATTCCCTTTTTACTTTCGTTTTTAACCTTGTCGGCCATTTGCTCAATCGTAAACTCCCAGCTTCCTTGTTCACCTTGCTTTCGTGAATACGAACAAAACTTACACTTATAAATGCAAATATTTGTTGGTTCTATATGAATATTTCTATTATAATATACATTTTTATTATTGTAACTTTCACGAATATAATTTGCAATGACTGCTAAATCGCCTGTTTCGGCTTTTTCGTATAAATAAAAACAGTCATCATCGGAAATTGGAATTTTTTGAAGTACTTTTTTGGCAATTGACTTAATAATATTATCTCTGCCTGACTTTGCGATATTGTGTATCAAATTGTTAGTAAGTTTTTATGAGTTATGATTTCTAAACCATCTATTCTATCAAAATGTTTGACATTAAGAGAAGCTATTTTTAAGTTATTCTTTTTTGATGTTTTTTTCTTGAAAATAACGGATAAATTTTCGGGTTTAATTTTATTATCTCTATTATTTGGTCAATTTCATCAAGTAGTTTATTAGTTACTTTTTTATCCCATTTTATTTCAATAAAATCAACGAGTTTATTTAAGCTATCAACAGCTTTTGGCGACCAATTTACTATTGTCATCGTTTTCTGATATTTGCCATTACTTGATGATGCGGTATTCCTTTACCAGCATCTAACTCTGCAATTGCTTCATTTATTTCAGTTTTTTGTTCTTCAGATAATGTTTCCCAACCATCAATTTCTATATCTTCTTTTGTATCATATGTTAAAATTTTATGTTTTACCTTAAATTGATTAAATGCAGTCAAAAACCATTCTTTTTTATTTTCGGGTATACTTGCAATGATTATATTCATAATAGATTATATTATTTAACAAAATTACGAAAATTTAAATTACGTACAACCAGTTTTTTGAATCTAAAACAAACAACTATTTTTCGCACCACTGCTGTTATTTTGTAATAACAAATGGCATTAAAATTACTTCATCATCAGAAGTAATTTTTATAAAATAAGTTCCATTTTCTAAATTCAAATCAAGCGATTTGTTTGCAGATGAAACAGTTCTGGAAAAAAGTTTTTGCATGTTAACTGAATATATTTCAGCATAACCATCAAAATTTTCGGGCAAATCTAAATTTAGCACTTTAGTTGTAGGATTAGGATAAATGCCAATCTCTAAGTCTTTATTATTAATCAACTTATCGCTCAAAATTGTACTTCTTAATGAGTCCTGATATTCTATCGAATAAGTAAAGTTTCTCTCTGTAATCTTTAAAATGGGAATTCCCATATTATTTGCAAGCCATTTGTATTCATATTCAGTAGGACGATTGATTGATGTTCCAAAACTATATGTGTCGTAATAAATAGTATCTCGTAAATTTATTGTCGATTTCACTCTTATTGCATCAAATGTTCCAAATGGAGTTGAAATTGTTCCCCATCCATCAGCCTCATTTTTTCGTGTAATTGTTTGACCATAATATCCATAACCTGGAACTGTAAAGCCATAAAAAGAAGTTGAAGAGTCAGTTGTTTGATAAGTTAATGGAAATGAGTAATATCTCTCTGGAACATCGTATTTAACTGGTGTTGGAACAGAATTTATTTTAGCACCAAAGCCAACTTTGGAAAAATAACCTGAGGCTTCTTTAAAAAAATCATACGATTCAGTAACTTGAACTTGCTGTATTAAACTTGGCGAGTTTGGATTTTGTGCTGCTATTGTTGCTCTGTTTGGATCTAAAAAATTATTGAAAACTACGTTGTATGTCAATGGGGTTGACAGTAAACTTACAAATGTATCAACTCTTTGAACTGTAGGTGTAAGATTGGTAAAATCCCAAACATAATCGGCTCCTGTTTCTGTTGAATTATAATTTAAAATTGTAGTTGTTGATAGCCTGATAGTATCGTTAGTATTTGGCATATCATTCTGTCCTATTGATATTTGTGAAAATAAATTATAAGCTAAGAATGATAAGATTAAAGTAAAATAAATTGATTTCATAATTGTACGTTTATACAAATATTACAAAAAATCCTTCATCATGCAATTATGACAAAGGATTTAACATTATTTTTATTAAATGTATTCTCCTTAATCAAAGAAGAAAGAGCCAAGCTTGTATGCTTTACCATCAAGAGCAGGAACATAAAACTGTCCCGGAGTTTCTAATAGTGCTTTAGGAGAAAATAAAAATTTTAAGTCAACTGCATCAAACATACGTGCTTTATCTGTACTTCCATCGCTATAAATTGTAAGAACTGTAGCAACTCCTTTTTGAGGTCTTTTAAGCTCTTTTATTTCTGATACTAAATTTGAGTTAAGGTTTCCTGGACTATCAATATAAAGCATTTTAACTTTGCTTCCATATCTAGTTGCTGTTGCAAAATATGATAAATAATAAGAATTATCATTTAAGCTCTTTTGATTTTTCGGAATTCTTATTGTCCATTCAATTTTACCTTCTTTACTTGCACTTGCAGCAATTACATCATTTGAATTATAATAATATATAACTTCTTCTGCCTTGGTTTTTGGATCAACCATTGTTCTGGTTGTTGTATAACTTTGCTCTGATAAGAAAACCGCCGAGCCATTTTCTAAAAATAAAATATTTTTTGGAATATAATTTAAATACTGAGCAGCTGTCTCGCCATTTCTACCATCAGAAAATTCAAGAATCATTTCTCTTGTAAATAAGCCAGAAGTATTTAATTCTAACTTAGCAGTTTTAGGATTAATTTTTTGATAATAAATACCTGTAAATCCAGGAGCCGATTTAGGAGAAACAAATCCAAAAACAACAACATTCTCGTCATTATCAAGAGCAAACATTATGCTGGCAGGATTATTTTTTTCAAGTGTAACAGTATATGTATCAAAATCTTTTTTTGTAGTACTGTGAACCAAAACTAAATAATCGTATTTTACTCCAGTAGTTTTTCTTTTTGATACTTGCTCTGCTTTTATTGCAAAATAAATGTTTCCACTATTTCCGTACATTGTTTGTAATACTGTGAAATTTCTATCTTTAAGCGGAAGATCAAATCCGGAATTTACAATTTCTTTTAAATTAGAGTCAAAAACTTTAATTATATAAGGTGTAACATATTTTTCATAAGTTGAAATTGTAGAAACCATTATTCTGGTTTTATCAGGTGATAGGTTTATATTAAATTTATCGGTTTCACTGTTAAGTAAAATTTCTCCGGCTAATATAGGTTTTCCAGCTAAAGTTCCGTCTTTACTTATTATTTGAGCATAAGCAAACGTTTTTTTCTTAGAAGCATCATTAACAGTAGTGAAAAGAATTAATTTGTTAGAAATATAAAACATATCTAGAAAATTCGACATTTGACCTTCAACGCTTGGAAGCAATACTTGTACTGAAGATTCTTTTGATTTCATTGTTGTAGAAAAATAATCTAACCAAATATTACTATTATCCACAACATAATCGCCTGAAGAACGCAAAATATAAAGCCCATCTTTATCATAGCCAATGATTTTTTCATTAAAATTATCCTTTGGCATTTCTTGTAAATCGCCCCAATCAACCTGCAAAGTTTGTCCATACCCTGCTATATAACAAGCAATTACAATAAAAAGAAATATTAGTTTTTTCATAATTCTATTCAAAATTACAGATTTTAAACGTACTAAATTATTAAATTTCAAATATAAAGTTACTAAATAAAAAACTTTTTTTGATATAAATCATTTTCAATTAGCTTTTTTACTAAGATTTTTATTAACCAATTGCCCACATGCAGCATTAATATCAGTACCTCTACTAGTTCTGAGATTTACAACCATGTTTTTTGAATGTAAAAAGTCTTTAAAATCTTTTAATGTCTCATGTGTAGTTTTTGAAAATCGAGAATCATCAGTAGAATTGTACTCAATAAGATTAACCTTACATGGAAAACTTCTACAAAATTTTGCAAGCTCTTCGGCATCAGTAATACTATCGTTAAAATTTTTAAGCAACAAATATTCAATTGTTGGACGATTATGCGTTTTTTCATAAAAATATTTAATTGCTTCCGACAATCTGTTTAACGAATCGCTTTTACTGTAAGGAATAATTGTTTTCCTTTTTTGTTCAATTGCTGAATGTAACGATATTGCTAAATCTACATTTAATCCGGCATCTGCAAGTTCTTTAATAAACTTTGAAATACCAACAGTAGAAACAGTTATTCGTCGTGGAGAAAAATTAATCCCTTTAGGAGAAGTAAATTCAACAATTGCTCTTTTAAGGTTTTCCAAATTAAGCAATGGTTCTCCCATCCCCATCATGACTATATTTGTAAGCTTATAACCATATCGTTCAACCGACAACTTATTCAACAAGACAAATTGATCGAATATTTCGCCAGCAGTAAGATTTCTGAAATCAGTAATTTTTGCTGTAGCACAAAATGCACAATTAAGCCCACAACCTGTTTGGGACGAAATGCAAGCAGTAACTCTTTCACCTGACGGAATTAAAACACCTTCGACAAGCCTTTTATCGTGAAGTTGAAATGCTACTTTTATAGTTGTATCAATACTTGTATAAACCTCTTTTAGTATTGTGCTATTAATTATAAACTTGCTATTTAACCACTCTCTTAACTCTTTAGAAATATTCGACATTTCAGAAAAATCTGAAACGCCTTTTACCCATAACCAATCATAAATCTGACTGATTTGATAAGCTTTTATATTCTCTTTTTTAAGTAAATCTGTTAATTTACTTTTGGTTATATTTCTAATATCTTCTTTAATCACACCTAATAATTTATTTTGCAAAATTAGAGCAATTTTATCAAAATCAAACTATTATTGATTATGAATAAGATAGAATCATTTTTATCCGACATAGTTTTTTTTCTAGCAAAGCTCGCCAAGTCAGTTAAGCACCAACCTAAATCTTGTTAATCCTTTAATATCAACGCCTGGCAGTAAGTTTAGTTGCCGAATTCAAAGGGTGTACGACAAATATCCTTTATTAAAGAAACTTTTTTTGAAAAGCGAATTCTTTTACTTTTTTTATCGAAAAAAAGTAACAAAAACTTTTAACTGAAAGAACT
>MEND01000156.1:39837-41632 GCA_001768975.1 Bacteroidetes bacterium GWA2_31_9
AATTTTCAAAAGCTAATTCCATTTCCTCCTGTTTGATGTCAGCCATTTTTAATAATTCTTCGTATTCGAATTTCCCTGATTTAATTTCAAGTAAAAATTCCCGATTTGGTCTTTTTACATTGACTTTTTTCTCTTTCCCAATTTCGATAGCCATTTCTAAAAGTCTGAATACGTGCATCATATTTTTAGCATCATAATTTTTCCCATGACTTTTAGTATTTTCATATCTTTCATCGTTTCGTTTATCAACCCAATCCCAATATTCACGATATTCCTTGCAATAGGTCGAGTAACCGTCCCGATTAAAATACAGTAAGGATTCTTGCTTAGTTCCTTTTGGTATTGAACTTAAACAAACATCATTAGAATCTTTCCCTTTTATTATTCCACTGAATCCAAGACCTGCAGAATAGTATAATCCATAAACATCTTTCATGTATGGGATATTCACTAATCCGCAATTTTCTTGATTCCAGCCCTTAATTTCCAAATATTTTTCAAGTGGAATCGCTCCTTGTTCGTAATTAACAAAACAAAATGCCAATACACTTTTCCGTTCTTTTGCTACAGGATTTACAATCTTCTTTTTTAACCCTTTCGCTTTTTTAATCTGAGATAATGCAAATTTTCCGAAAGTATTACTGCAAAGTTTGGATAAAATCAATTCAGATTTAATTTCAGACAGATAGGGATGCTTATAGATTATTGCATTCTCTGGGGTGTTGAGTAATTCCAAAATGTTTGGATTGTTTAGCGAAAGCAACTCCATAAACCTTCCAAGCTCATAAAATACAACATCGTTTGTTTCATTATTCACCTGAGGAATATAGTTCAATCCATAATACTCCGTTTTCGGCAGAATAAAAACACCTTTAATGTCAGTGTCAGAAGTTGGTGTATCTAATCCGTATGCTTTACTGCCACTAATACATTCAAGTATTATTAGTCCTCTATTTCGTAAATCGTCAATTGTCATAAGTCAAGCCAATGTTTTGAGAAAAAAATCATTCAAATCAGTCATTTTTCCTTTTGAAGCTGGCAAACTTTGTGATTCGTTTTCCGCTCTTTCAATACAGGCTTTCATGAATTCTATCAACACAGTCTCTCCTTTATGTCGGTATGTTTCGCTAATAGTTGACTTTATTTCAATTAGTTCTCCAATCCTTGTTTTTAAATTTGCAGGCAAGTCCAGTCCATTTAACATTTTACCAAATTCAATTGGTGGAATTTCCTCCTTTTCTAAAATCCACAAACACGCCACTGACGCACGAAGTGCATAAAAGAATTTTTTAAGCTTATATTCCTCTGTATTTGTTACTTCTTCAAATGCCTTTTTTGCCATACTCAAATAATGGTGTATTGTGGCAATTCTTGAATAAGTCTTTTGCGCAACTGAATTAATTCCAGTCAGAAACTCTTTGTCAACTTTATAAATTATCGGTGATTGAATTCTTTCGAGCAAAGGGGGATTAGATTTTGCAAGTAACCGAAGGCTTTTTCTTAAATCCCAACCGCTTATATCAATCTCATTGTTCTCAAGGAAATATTCGATGGTGTCTTTTTCTTCGGTCAAGCTTAAATACCAATCTTTGTCATGTTTGTAAATAACACGAACATCAAAATCGCTGTCAGGTGATGGAAATCCCCACGCTCTCGAACCTGTCTCACAGGCTAGGAGTATTTCAATCCCTTTTTCTTTCTCTAACCTGATTAATTCATAAATTCAAAAATAAGCTTATTAAAGAAGAAAATAATAAAGCGAGGCTTTAATAATTTTCTTTTTTTGTTAAAAATG
>MEND01000157.1:0-24728 GCA_001768975.1 Bacteroidetes bacterium GWA2_31_9
GTTCTCAAAATATTGAACAATTTTACAAAGAAGCAAAACGTGATATGAATGGTTTTATGACTGAGTTTATGCACGTTGGAGCAGAGCCATGCCAAATAAATTCAGGTTATTTAGAGCAAACAAAAGATGGATATAATATTAATTTTGAATCGGAATCGCCAGCTTCTACTCCTGCAATTTTCAATAATAATATGGTAATTGGTGGAGGATATTATTCACCTGATTTATTTTCATTTGATTATAACACTGGAACGTTTATATGGGGTTTAAAGTTGAGCGAAAGTGGAATTTCTTCAGCCGTTTACGACGATGATATGATTTTGGTAAATACATATTCATGTACACTTTATGGCGTAATTGCTAGCACTGGAGAATTGAAATGGTCGAAATGGCTGGGTCCAGTAATTTATTCTGCACCATCGGTTTACGAAGGAAAAGTTTATGCAGTTTATCCGAATGATATAAATGGTGTAAGTAACAAGAGTAGCGAAGACTATGTAATGGTTTGCTTCGATTTAAAATCGGGAGATATTGTATGGCAAAACCGTATCAATCAGGAAGCAATTGCTTCTCCGGTTGTAGCAGGTGATTATATTTATGCATCTACAACTACCGGCAAAATGTACAGATTTAATAAAACTGACGGTAAAAGTGCCGGAACTTTAAATGATTTTGCACTTGGTCAGCCAACAGTTTTGCAAGACAACTTTTATTTGCCTGTAAAGTCGAAAGATTCAAATAAACAAGAGGTTGCGAAATATTCTGTTAAAGATATGAAACTAGTAAAACGTTTTACAGCCTTAGCATCTATAATGAAAGCAAAAAAAATTAATGACTTACAACCGACAGAAAAAATGAATTACAATCATAATCAGTTGGTTTATAGCAACAATAAAAACTATCAAGTTGTCGGGAAAAAACTTGTTTGCTCCGATGCAGATGATGGCTCAATTATATGGTCATCGAATATTGCAACAACAGAGCCAGAAACAGGCTTTACATCAAGCATTCCGGTTGTTACAGCCGATAAAATAATTATTGCAACTCACGAAGGAAATATAAAAATTCTAAAAATTTCTGATGGAAATGTTATTAATGAATATAAATCTGAACAAAAATACTGGTCGCAACCGGCAGTTCATAATGGAACTATTTTCGCAGGAACTACATCAGGAAAATTGGTTACAATTAAAACCAACGACAAAAGCCTTACAGGCTGGGAAATGTTTGGACGAAACGCTTCGCATAATTTGGTTGTGGAATAGTTGATTGGTTTATTCATTGATGAGTTGATTTATATTTTTCTATGTGAAATTCTATGTGTCTAATGTGCCTATGTGGTAAAAAAGCTTCACAATTTTGCTAATTTTGCCTGATGCAACTCAAAATACTTATTTACATATCTTTTATTTTAGTTTGTCTAAACATAAATCTTGTTTTAGCTCAGGATTGCTGGTCGTCTTTCAGGAACAATCAGGCTTTGACTGGTTTTACAAAAGTCAATACAGCAAAATCGTACAAACTTCTTACAACATTTAAAACAACTGATGCAATAAAGTCATCACCAATATTTTGTAACGGGAATGTAGTAATTGGTTCAAACGATGGAAATATTTATTCAATTACAACTACAGGGAAACAAAACTGGAAATTCTCGGCTGGAACATCAATAGAAGCGTCACCATTGTTGCTTGACAATGTAGTTTACGTTGGTTCATTGGAAGGGAATTTTTATGCAATTGATTATAAAACAGGCGAACTAAAATGGAAATACAAAACCGATGGACAAATTTCAGGTTCTGCAAACTGGAACTTAGCTTCAGATAAAAAACAGAAAAATATTTTGGTGGGAAGTTACGATTACAACCTTCATTGTATAAATGCATTAACAGGAAAAACAGTATGGAAATACGAATCCAATAATTACATAAACGGAAGTGCTGCTATAAATAATAATACTGCTGTTTTTGGTGGTTGCGATGGTTTTTTGCATTTGGTTGATGTAAATACTGGCAAAGCAAAAGATAAAATCAACATAAACAATTACATAGCATCGTCTGTTGCAATTGATGGCAATAAAGCATTTTTTGGAAACTACGACGGAGATTTCTTTTGTTTAGACTTAATTTCTAAAAAAATTGTCTGGCAAAATACTGGATATGGAACATTTATTTCATCTCCTGCAATTTCTGGTAATTATGTGATAATTAATTCTCAGGATAAAAAAGTTTATTGTTTTGATAAATTAACAGGAAAATCAATTTGGATTTTTTCAACCTTGCAAAAGATTGATAGCTCGCCTGTTATTGCAATCAACACAGTTGTTGTAACCTCAAACGATGGAAGACTTTATATTTTGGATTTAGTAACTGGAAACAAAGTTTGGTCTTACGAAATTGGAAGTCCAATAAAGTCTTCTCCTTGCGTTACAAGAGATTTCATAATTGTTGGTGCAGATGATGGAAAAGTTTATATTTTCGGTGTAATTAAGTAGTTTTGCTTTCATGAAAATCACATATATCGTTCCCGGATTTGGCGGAACATTCTATTGCGGAAATTGCCTTAGAGACAAGGCTTTTGCAAAATCGTTAAAAGATTTGGGGCATGACTCAATCACGCTTCCACTATATCTGCCACATTCTATCGAAGAATTTGTAAATCAATCAGATGTGCCTGTTTTTTATGGTGCAGTAAATATTTACCTAAAGCAAAATTTCAAGCTTTTCAGAAAAATGCCAAAATGGCTTTACAACTTTTTCAACTCGGAATTTATTTTGAGATATGCAGCAAAAAAATCTGGTTCTACAAGAGCCATCGGACTTGAAGAAATGACTATTTCGATGCTTAAAGGAGCTGAAGGTTTTCAAAACGAAGAACTAAATCAGTTGATTGATTTTTTGAAGCATCACGAAAAGCCCGATGTTGTACATCTTTCAAATGCTTTACTAATTGGACTTGCAGCTAGAATTAAAGATGAACTTAAAATTCCGGTTTTTTGCACACTTCAAGACGAGGACGTTTGGATTAATGCAATGAGCGAAAGTTACAAACCAATTTTATGGAAATTAATGAGCGAAAAAGCAAAAGATGTTGATGGCTTTATTGCTGTGAGCGATTACTTTGCAGTTGTTATGAAAAGGAATATGAAAATTCCTGACAATAAAATTCAGGTTGTTCATCTAGGAATTGACCCTTTTGCTTATAAAATACAGATTCCGAAAACTGATTCATTGGCAATTGGCTATTTATCAAGGATGAGCGAAGAATGTGGTTTTGAAATTTTAATAGATGCATTTATTAAATTAAAGAAAAATCAGAAGTTTAAAAACTTGAAGCTTTATGCCACAGGCGGAAAAACCGAAGACAATAATGCGTTTATAAACAAGCAATTAAAAAAGCTTGAAAAAGAAAATATAGCAGAATCAATTACTTTTATTGAAGATTTCAGAACATCAGAATTAGATAAATTCTTTGAAAAACTCACTGTTTTATCTGTTCCAGTTTTGAAGGGAGAAGCTTTTGGTTTGTATTTGTTAGAATCTCTGGCAGCCGGAATTCCAATTGTTCAGCCTGCTCTTGGTGCGTTTCCCGAAATTATTGAAAAAACCGAAGGAGGACTTACATATTTTCCTAATTCAAGTGAAGCTTTAGCCGAAAAACTTTCAGAAATATTATCCGATTCTGATAAATTGATACAAATGAGTAAAAATGGAAGAAAAGCAGTTGAGGAAAGTTTTAATATAAAAAACTCATCAGAAAAGTGGGTTGAGATTTATAAAAATAATATCTAATCAAAATATGATTTTAACTCTCGAAAACATATCAAAAACATACCAAAACGGAGCTTCATCGTTAAATGTTTTAAGCAATATTACATTGAGCATTGAATCTTCTGAATCTGTTGCCATTGTTGGTCCTTCGGGAAGTGGCAAATCTACACTTTTAAATATTCTCGGAACTTTAGATACTGATTACACTGGAATTTTAAAGTTCGATAATGAAAACATAAAAACTCTGAACGAGCAAAAACTTGCTAAGTTCAGAAACAAAAAAATTGGTTTTATTTTTCAAACGCATCATTTGCTACCTCAGCTTAATTTATTGGAAAATATATTGCTTCCGACACTGATTTTGAAAGATAAAAATCTTAAAAAACAATCTGAAACTAGAGCTTTAGAATTGATAAATTCAGTAGGATTGTTTGATAAAATAAAGCAATATCCCGGACAATTATCGGGAGGCGAGTGTCAGCGAACTGCGGTTATAAGAGCTTTAATTAATAAACCAGATTTGCTTCTTGCCGATGAGCCAACAGGTTCGTTAGATAACGAATCGGCTGATAATGTTGGAAATTTACTCGCATCGGTAAACAAATTGCAAAACACAACTTTAATTGTTGTTACTCACTCAGTTGAGTTAGCAGGAAAAATGAACAAAAGTTATAAATTGGTCAATGGAAAGCTTATCTCATTTTAAATAATCACAATGAAGGATTTTTGCCACAGATTACACAAATTCACACAGATTAACTGTGCTATTCCCCCTTTTAAAAGAGCTTGTCCCGACAAGTCGCATTGGCGTTAACTTAATAATTAAATTTATACTATAATGCTGAATTTTAAAGATATACAACAATTTAAAACAAGTTCCTTTGGGAACGTAATATTGGTAGAAAATATCATACCCTATAATTTAAATCCCTTTAGGGATGAAATATTGTCATTAAAATCAATATTATATTTCGTACCTACGGCACTTTTATGTGGGGCTAAATTTCTTTCTACCAATATTTTGTCCCTAGCGGGACAAGTTAAGTTAACCCCGTTGGATAGATAATAATAAATATTGTACTTTTATTAAAATTTGTTATCCAACGTGGTGAACCCTATTAGATAGCTAATTTAAAAGAACGAAAAAAAATGAAAGAATTATCTATCAGGGTAAACGCCAATGCGACAAGTTGGGAGGGTTAGTGATATTTAATAAAAATAAATGACAATTAAAAACTACATATTAAAATCCTTTCTACACTTCAAATTCAAGCATTTGGCTGTAATTATTGGTGTAATTATAAGCACTGCCGTAATTACTGGCTCATTAATAGTTGGCGATTCGGTTAAATATAGCCTTAAAAATATTGTAAATCACAGACTTGGTAAAACAGAATATTCATTATCAACAGGTGAAAAATTCGTTAGAAGTCAACTTGCAAAAGAAATTTCTCAAACGTTAAATATTAAAGCAAGTTCATTGATAATTGCAAATGGAGTTATAAAAAATCCGGAAAATAATTCTTTGCTTAACAAAATTCAAATTCTTGGAATAGATAGTGCGTTTTGGAATTTATCTGATATTGAAATGCCCGAAATCTCTGACGAAGATGTATTTATTAGTGAAAATACTGCCAATAAATTAAAGCTTTCTATTGATGATGAAATTATTATAAAGTTCGAAAAGCTTTCAGTTATTCCGCTGAATTCGCCATACAACACCAACGATGCACCATACATTAGTTTAAGATTGAAAGTAAAACAAATAATGTCCAACGAAAACTTAGGAAATTTTAATTTAAAGAAAAATCAGGTAGCTCCGTATAATGTTTTTATTTCCAGATCTTTATTAAGCGAAAAACTTGATTTGAATGATTTGGCAAATCTAATTCTTGTGAGTTCAAATAGTCAGCAAATCATTAATTCAGAGCTTTTAAATTCAACTTTTAGTGATGTTTGGCAATCAAAAGACGTAGGCTTAAAACTTAAAGAAGTAGGGAATGATTTTGAAATTTCGTCGAGCAATATATTTATCAATAAAAATATTTCCGATATAATTCAGTCGAAGTTTAGCAATTGTAAGCCCATTTTATCATATTTAGTTAATTCATTAGAGATAAGCGAAAAAAGCACACCATATTCTTTTGTATCAGCAGTTTCTGATGATTTTATAAATTCTAAAATAAACTTTGGCGAAATAGCTATTAATGAGTGGCTTGCCGAAGATTTGGTGGCAAAAATTGGCGATACAATTAATCTAAAATACTATGTAATTGATTCACTTCAAATGCTTAAAAATGATAGTTCAACTTTCATTGTTAGTAAAATAATTTCAAATTCGGATTCTATAGTAAACAAGTCGCTAATGCCCGATTTTCCTGGAATTGGCAATGCTGTAAGCTGTGTTGAGTGGAACTCAAACATGCCAATTGATATGAAAAAAATCCGTGATAAAGATGAGGATTATTGGAAACAGTTTCGAGGAACTCCAAAGGCAATTATCTCATTAAATGATGGAATGAAATTGTGGGAAAATAAATTTGGTTGCTTCACTGCAATGAGAATCGCAAAATCTGAATTTGCAACAAATAAGCCTGAAAAAGAGATAATTAACTGCTTCATTCCAGAAGATTTGAACCTACGTTTTGTAAATATTCGAGAAGAGGGAACATTGGCTTCGCAAAGCGGAGTTGACTTTGGCGAATTATTTATCAGTCTTAGTTTTTTTGTAATTCTTTCGGGATTATTACTTACAGTTTTATTGTTTTCGCTGAACGTTGAATCCAGAAAAACCGAATTTGGAATTTTAGCACAATTAGGATTTTCGAAAAATCAAATATTTAAAATGATTCTTTTCGAGAATTTACTTTCGATAATTCTGGGAACAATAATAGGCGTTTTTATAGGTATAACATTCAATTACTTAATTATTTATGCAATAAACTCAGTTTGGAACGACATTGTAAGAACAAACATGATTTCAATTCTGATTGATTCCAAAACTTTATTAATAAGTGGCTTTTCGAGTTTCATAGTTTCGTTTTTGACAATATATTTATTCTCTCGTTTTAAATTAAAAAAATCGCTAAATCTGTTGTTGTCAAAGACTAACCAGCAAATTTTTTCTGTTAACAAAAAGCGTAATTTGTTGTATTTTATACTTTCATTTTTTTTGACAGGTCTTGCGATTTTTATAACTGCATATTCGTTGTCGAATTCAGAAAATATGAATCCTTCGCTGTATTTGATTTCCGGAGCTTTATTTTTGTTTGGATGTGTTTCGTTTGTAGTTATTTATCTCAATAAATATTCTTCTAAACAATCGAAATTTTCAAGACTGAATCATCTTGCAATTTTGAATACTCGCAGAAATTTGAGTCGAAATATGTCGATAATAATTATGTTGTCGCTGGGAATTTTTATTGTTGTAATTACTGGTGCAAACCGAAAAACATTTGTTGGCGATAACGAAATAAACAGCTCAGGAACAGGTGGATATAAATTATGGATAGAAACAAGTGTTCCGATTCCAATTACTGGCGATTCAACAGAAATTTATAAAACTTTTGGGATTCAAAATCAGAAAAATATTGAAATTTCCCAAGTGTTTTCAAAAGATGGCGACGATGCAAGTTGTCTGAATCTGAACAAAATAATAAATCCTAAAATATTAGGCGTTAGCAACGAAAATTTAGATAAACGTAAGTCTTTTTCATTTGATAATCTTTCGGAACTAATTGATAAAGAGAATCCATGGCAAAGCTTAAATCAATCTTTAGGAAAAAATATTATTCCTGCTTTTGCCGATCAAACTGTTATTGATTGGGGAATAATGCGAAAAATTGGCGACACTTTGGTTTATAAAAACGAGCTTGGCGAAAACCTTTATTTGGTTATTTGTGGAGGCTTAAGTTCTTCGATTTTTCAAGGAAATATATTGATTTCTGAAAAGCATTTTAAAGACAATTTTCCATCATCGGGAAGCCCGAAATTGTTTTTGGCTGATATACCAAACAAAAGCATTGATTCAGTTTCGACAATTCTTAATAATCAGCTTCAGGATTATGGAATTAATATAGAAAATACAAGCGACAAGCTGGCTCAATTTAATTCAGTTACAAATACTTACTTGTCGGTTTTTATGATTTTAGGAGCTTTAGGAGTAATTATTGGAACTGTAGGAGCAGGAATTATCTTTTATAGAAATTACAACGAACGAAAAAACGAATTTGCTCTACTAATCTCAATGGGTTTTACAAAGAAAAACTTGTTAAGATTGCTTCTAAAAGAAAACACAGTTATTGTTTTTGCCAGTTTATTAATTGGACTTATTTCTTCAGTTTTTGCAATTTTACCATCGTTAATTTCAAAATCGTTTGATATTCCATTTTCGTATCTGATAATATTGATATTAAGCATTTTGATTAATTGTTTGTTTTGGATTTACATTCCAATCAGAAGTGTTTTGAGGCAAAGCCTTATTGATTCTTTAAGAAAAGAATAGGTTTAATCAATATAAAAAACCAAAATATTGGAGTTTTGAAAATTGGAATTTTTTTGACATTTGTTTTTTTGTTTTTTGAAGTTTTGTCATAAACACTACTTCGCTAGTTGAAGCGAAAATTCAATTAGTAATTGTAAATTTTAAAAAAATCATGTAGGTTTGTTCTTTTAACTATATATATGTCAACTTCAAGAGGGAATATCTGGAAAAACTCAATGAACTATGGTGCAATGGTTGGGTTTTCGTTAATAATTGTTACTGTATTGTTTTATTTTTTAAATATTACAGACAATATGATTGGAGCAGCCTTTAACTATGCTTTGATGATTATAGGACTCGTTATGGGGACTAAAAATCTTAGAGATAAACTTGAAGGCGGTTCAATTTCTTATGCAAGATCTTTAGGTTCAGGAGTTTTGATTAGTTTTTTTGCATCAATTATTTTGGGTTTTTACATGTACGTTTTTATGAAATTTATTGATCCCGACTTTCAGAATAAAATGTACGAAATGATGGAAGAAAGAATGTTGCAACAAGGTCTTGATGAAGATGCAATTGAAAGAGCAATGGAAATGTCGAAAAGCTTTATGACACCTGGGTTTTTAATGGTTAGTACTTTTTTTGGATTTACATTTTGGGGATTTTTGTTTTCATTAATTATTTCAATTTTCGTTAAAAAGAAAAACGATTCATTTGATGATGCAATGAGAGAAGTTAAAGAATAATTGTTAAATAGCTATATGGTTACATTGCTAAATTGTTTGAAGTTTGAAGTTGTTGGCACAGTTAAATCCAAAATTAAAAAAATGTAGAATATCAAATTATGAATATAGAATGTAGAAATCCTAAATCCTGTTAATCTTGTTAATCCTGTCTAAAAAAATCGTAAATCGTAAATAAAATGGACATATCAATTGTAATACCTTTATACAACGAAGAAGAATCGCTTCCGGAGCTAAGTTCTTGGATTAAGAAGGTAATGGATGCTAATAATTTCTCTTATGAAGTTATTATGATTGATGATGGAAGTTCGGATAATTCATGGGAAGTAATTGAAAAATTATCTAACGAAAATCCAAGTATCAAAGGTATTCAATTTACTCGAAATTATGGCAAATCTCCTGCATTACAAGTTGGTTTTCAGCATGTAAAAGGCGATGTTGTAATCACAATGGATGCCGACCTTCAGGATTCGCCCGACGAAATTCCAGAACTTTATAAAATGATAAAGGAAAAAGGTTACGATTTAGTTTCGGGATGGAAGAAAAAACGATACGACCCTGTTTTAAGCAAAAATATTCCAAGCAAATTTTATAATTGGACAGTTCGTAAAATCAGTGGAATTAAACTTCATGATTTCAACTGCGGACTTAAAGCATACCGACTTAAAGTTGTAAAAAGTATTGAACTTTATGGCGATATGCACCGCTATATTCCTGTACTTGCAAAATGGGCTGGATACAAAATAATTGGTGAAAAAGTAGTTCATCATCAAGAACGAAAATATGGTGTTACAAAATTTGGCCTAGAACGATTTATAAGAGGACCACTCGACTTACTTTCAGTAACTTTCATTACCCGATTTGGCAAAAAACCAATGCACTTTTTTGGACTTTGGGGAACATTTATGTTTGCAATTGGATTTATTGCTGCACTTTGGTTAGGAGTTCAGAAATTATATTATGTTTTTCACAGCATAAAAGCACCGCTGGTTACTGATAGTCCGTATTTTTATATTGCTCTTACAAGTATGATTATTGGAACTCAGTTATTTTTGTCAGGATTTATTGGCGAATTAGTATCAAGAAGTTCGCACGACAGAAATGTGTATTTGGTTGACAAAAAAATCAATTTGAATTGAAAAATATAATTCTTGGACCTGCACATCCATTCAGAGGCGGAATTGCAAATTTTGGAGAATCTCTTTGCATAGCATTTAATAAAAACGCAATAGATTCATCAATTGTAACATTTACAATGCAATATCCTAGCTTTTTATTTCCCGGAACAACTCAATTTGATAGTGGTTCTGCACCAGAAAATATTAAAATCGAAAGAATGATTAATTCTGTTAATCCCCTTTCGTGGATTTCAACAGCTAATCAAATTCGCAAAGAAAAACCCGATTATTTAATTATTAACTACTGGATGCCATTTATGGCTCCTGCACTTGGAACAATTGCACGACGAGTTCAAAAAGGGACAAATACAAAAATTATTGCTATTACACATAATGTTATTCCACACGAAAAACGAATTGGAGATAAACAACTTACCAACTATTTTGTAAAATCGTGCGATGGATATATTACTCTTGCACAATCTGTACTTGACGATTTAAAGGTTTATACTTCTAATCCAAATTCTGTATTTATTCCGCATCCGGTTTATGATATTTTTGGTGAAAAAGTTTCGAAATTTGAAGCCAAGCAATCATTAAATCTTGACCATAAATATAAATATCTTTTGTTTTTCGGAATTGTACGAAAATACAAAGGTTTAGATTTGCTTCTGGAAGCTTTTGGACAAGGAGATTTTAAATCAAAAGGCGTTAAATTAATTGTTGCAGGCGAGTTTTACGAAGACGAATCAAATTATGATGAAATAATTCAGAAATATGAATTAAATGATTCTGTAATTTTTACAAAAAGTTTTATTGAAAGCGATAAAGTTAAAAATTATTTCTGTGCCTCAGATTTAATTGTTCAACCTTACCGAACTGCAACCCAAAGTGGAGTTACACAAATAGCATATCATTTTGAGCGTCCAATGCTTGTAACCAATGTTGGAGGACTTGCCGAAATTGTAGCTCACAATAAAGTTGGTTATGTGTGTGAGCCAAATCCGGAAGATATTAAAAACTCAATTAACGACTTTTTTGCAAACAGTAGAGAAGAAGAATTTGCAAAAAATACTGCTTCTGAAAAACACCGCTTTTCATGGGAAGCAATGGTTGATGGAATATCTGAGTTGTATAAGAAGCTTTAAAAAAAAATGGGACACGAAATAAATCATGCCCCATTAGACATTATACCGAATAAAATTTTTTTAAAACTTTGACAAGATTCAGGGCTAAAGCCCAAATAATTTCATGTCTATTAACCCCGACCTTAAGGTCGGGGTTATAATAAGACTGAAAGAAGGGGCTTTAGCCCTGACATAAAAACTTATTCGGTATAAATTCTATTATATTTAAAATAATAAATCGTTATTGCAAAACAACTTTCTTTGTTGTTGAATTTTTTCCCTGAGTTATATTCAAAAAGTAAACTCCTTTTTCGTTTTCAGAAATATCAATTTCGTTAGTGTATTTTCCTTTGAAGTTTTTCTTATTTTCCTGATAAACAGATTTTCCGTTTATATCAAATATTTGAATATTAACATCGCCTTTATTTTCAAGTCCAAAAGTTAAATTGAATTTGCCATTATTAGGGTTTGGTGAAAATTTAAGGTCGTTTAATTCTAATTTTTCTTCCGATGACTTAATTCCTGATTTTGCTAAAGCTTTTTTATCCGATTCGTCAAGCTCATTAATCATTACTTTTGCCATTACAATTACCATATTGTCGTCGCCCTTAATTACTTCTACATCAACATTTCCATCAAATTCTGTTGTTTCACCATTGTCAGAAATCCACATTTGCTTGGTTATTTCACCATCATCGCTAACCTGCATTTTTACAACTACTTCTTTTGATTTTTCATCGTTGGATTTCATGTATTTAACGTTTTTATCACCATCGCCAATGACAACGCATTTCACTGTTTTCCCATCATTATTTATAATAATATTTTCCTTAGAATATAACGCTGAATCGCCACTCTCATCTCCTATAAATACCATTTTGTATTTTCCATCTTTCTCCCCATCACAAATGCTAATATTTACTGTTTTTTCAATTTCTTCTCCGTTTTCAGCATCATTAATAAATACTTTTTTAATACATTTCACATGATTACCTTCTGTCTCAATATCATCATCGTTAACAATAACATTATATGTAACAGAGTCTTCGCCGTTCATTGTAAAATTAAAACCACCGGGTAACTCAATGTTTAGGTTTGCAAGAATCTCATTTACATCTATTCCTTCGGTAATAGTAATAGTTGTATCAATAAGCATTTCTACTCCATCAATATTTTTTATTACTTTGATTTTTATTACTTTATCGTTATCGGGTTTATGACTTGAATATATTGGCTCTGGACCATAAATGCCAACTAATGATTGTGTTAAAGCCATCAGTCCTAAAAGACCAACGATTGCTAAAATACTTTTAAATGTTTTCATAATTAAATCTCCTATTTTTTAGTTTATAAATTTATTTGCTACAAAACTACATCAGCACAGGTCATTAAATGGGTTAACATCTGGTTAAAAAAGGTTAAGGTTAGGTTAATGTTTTAAATTGCACTTAAATATTGACTATTTTTGATTACATAAAAAGAAAAATGCTACAGATTTTACATATTAGCACCGATTAACAATTATTCCCCTTAAAAAAGCGATGTGCTGAGCTTGTCGAAGTAGGTGCTAGGGGTTTGATTTTTCTTAGTGTTATGTTAGCTTTAGTAAAAAAATCTGTGAAACAAATCTGCGTAAATTTGTATAATCTGTGGCAAAAAAGAATAAGTGGCAAAAAAATAAACGAATATGAAAAAGCAACTTCTAATACTCCTGATTTTATTAATGAGCACAGCTTTAATTGGAATTATAGCAGTTCAATTATACTGGATAAAAAATGCTATTTCGGTTAAAGAAGCACAATTCGATAGAAGTGTTAACGAAGCAATGGTTTCACTTGCCGACAAATTGGAAACTAATCAGGCAACTAAATTTATTACATCTAAAATCAGCACAATTTTTACTGATTCAATAGGTAATATTTTTATTAATAAAGGGACTAAATCAGTTAGCATTTCGGCATGTGATAATGATTCAAGTTTTAGTTGGACAACTTGTATAAATGACTCAGACACAACAAAAAATAAAAATAAGAAAACTATTAAAAAAAAGATTACTAACGGCGTTATGAAAGAAACTAAAACAATTAGTACTATTTTAGATTCAGAAGATGATGAAGGCAATATTGTTTTAAGTAGCCGTAATGGTGCTGATTCAATAACAGTAATGATTAATTCAAAAATAGAAAATATCACAAAAAAAGCCGATAAACTCCAAAATGTAATTCAAAAATTAGTAATTGAATATGACACTTCAAACAATGATATTAGTGCAAGGATAGTTCCCGAAAAATTTGACCTAATTCTTAAATCTGAACTTGAAAATAGAGAAATAAATATTCCATTCGAATATTGTGTTTTCAATTTTAGAGATACAGAAATGTGTGTAAAAAAATCTGCCAACTTTGATGAAAACTTACAAATAGAAGCATATAGCACTAACTTATTTCCCGATGATATTATTGAAAAAGACGTTTTATTGAAACTGTATTTCCCGAGTAAAAATAGTCATGTTATTCGTTCTCTTTCCATAATGTTAATTGCATCAATTTTCTTTACACTTATTATTCTACTTACGTTTGCGATTACTATTATTGTGATTTTGCGACAGAAAAAGATTTCGGAAATAAAAACCGATTTTATTAATAATATGACTCATGAGTTTAAAACACCAATTGCAACAATTTCGGTTGCAGTTGACTCTATTGATAATGAAAAAACATTGCACAATCCTCCTCAAATTAAATACTTTACCGATTTAATAAGAAAAGAAAATGTAAGAATGAATTCTCAAGTAGAAAGAGTTCTTCAAATGTCGCTTATTGATAAAAACGACTTTAACCTAAAAATGCAAACAGTTGATATTCATAAAGTAATTAGCCGTGCTATTGAAAATATAAATTTGCAAATCGAAAAAAGAAATGGAAAAATTACAACATCATTTGAAGCAGAAAATTTCATTTTAGAATCTGACGAAGTTCATCTTACAAACATTATTGTTAACCTGCTCGATAACGCAAATAAATATTCAGAAAATGAACCAGAAATCGAAGTCATAACAAAGAATTCAAATAATGGAATATCAATAATAATTGAGGATAAAGGAATTGGAATGAGCAAGGAAAATATGTCTAAAATTTTTGATAAATTTTTCAGAGTTACAACCGGAAACATTCATAATGTGAAAGGTTTTGGACTGGGTTTAAGTTATGTGAAAGCAATTGTGCTTGCAATGAAAGGAAAAATTAATGCAAAAAGTGAACTTGCAAAAGGAAGTAGTTTTGAAATATGGCTTCCATTAAATAAAATCAATTAGTCGCAATGAAATTGACATGAGCGAATTAAAAACTAAGCACACCAACCGAGAATGATTATTTAGAAGAATATGCCACAGATTACACAAATTTTCACAGATTTAAAACAACCAAAGGTTGTTTTTTATGTGTTAATTATAAAAAAAAATCTGTGAAAAGAATCTGTGTAAATCTGTAAAATCTGTGGCAAAAAATAAAATATTAAACCTCTCAATATGTGATAATAATCAAAATATAAACACATGAACAAAAAACTTAAACTATTTCTTTTAGAAGACGACCAAAGTTTTGGTTCTGTAATGAAAGCATTTCTTGAAATGAACGATTTTTATGTTCGCTGGATTGACGATGGAAAAAAAGCAATTTCAAACTTCCGTGACGAAGAATTTGACCTTTGCATACTCGATGTAATGCTACCAAACGTTGATGGATTTACAGTAGCCCGTGACATTAAAATCATAAACAAAGATATTCCGCTTATTTTTCTTACAGCTAAAACACTCAAAGAAGATATTTTGCAAGGATTTAAACTCGGAGCCGACGACTATATTACAAAACCTTTCGATACCGAAATTTTACTTTGTAAAATAAAAGCAATTCTTAATAGAAATTCTACAATAACTGACCAAAATTGTGAAAACAAGGAATTTGCAATTGGGAAATATATTTTCAAATACGATATCAGAACAATTTTTAAAGATGGTAACGAACAAAAAATTTCGCCTCGTGAAGCAGAACTTTTAAAATTACTTATCGACCACAAAAACAATGTATTACCTCGTGAAAAAGCACTCAAAATCCTTTGGGGCGACGACAATTATTTTACAACACGTAGTATGGATGTTTTCATAACAAAACTCCGCAAATACCTTAACGACGATCCAAATGTTCAGATTCTGAATATTCACTCAAGTGGATACAGGTTGGCTGTTGAAGACCTTTCAAGCTCAAAGCTCAAAGTCTAAAATTCAAAGCTAAAAGAGTTGATTTTATTGATTTTGATAAAGCAAATTACAACCTCTTATGTCGGAATTATCGAAGCGTCCAAGAACTTCAAAAGTCCCATCTGAATGTGTTTTTCCTAAATCTTTTGTTTCTATAAACGAACAAGAATAAAGGTTTGCCAAATCAATAACATTTATTCCTCCAGTAATTTCATTTTTTAAATATGAGAATGGATCATTAATATCACGAATAAGAATTTTTTTCCACGAAAGCGAACGAAATAATCCAGATTCAGCTGAATATGATTGCGATAAAAGCTCAGTCATTCCATATTCAGAATGAATATATTTTGTATTGAATTTTTTTGATAGCAAATTATGAAGCTCTGTTTTGGTCATTTCCTGACGTTTGCCTTTCATACCACCAGTTTCAATTATGTGAGTGTTTTGTAATGAAAAATCAAACTTTTCAGAAAAATCTATCAAAGCATAAGAAACCCCAATTAAAATAGTTTTCTTTTTTTCTAACTCATTTTTTGACAAAAGCTTGTACAAATCCTTAAAATTGTGAATAAAAAATCCATGATTATTTTTGCTTAACGACATCAAATAATTAATCATAAAAACCAGCGATGAGTCATTTTTTTCAAGATATGATGGAAGTAAAGCCAAAAATGAAAACTCCGATGGATTTCCATAAAATTGCTTGAAACCCGCAACAATGCTTTGCTTATAAAGATTTGAATCGAAAACATAATGTTTGCTTGTAATATCAGAGGTAGTTCCGCTACTTGAAAAAACAATTTCATCGGTAGATTTACATGAAACTCTTTGGGTTTTAAAGAAATCTATAGGCAAAAATGGAATTTTAGAGAAATGGTCAATATTTTCAGTTTTGATATTAAGATGTTTTATATATTCCTGAAATGGCTTATTATTAGCTGATTGGTACTTAAAAATTTCTAAACACACAAGATTGAATTCCTCTTCAGAATTGATATTAAATATTTTTGAAGCTATTTCTTTAGAATTCATTTATTGATAATAATTACAAAAATAGTTGTTAAAACCTTATAAATATAATTAAATTAGTAACAAATTTCTTAATTCTCCTTTTGTAATTAAATTATAAAAATTTGTATTATAATTCTGAAATAGAAAACTTTTCGATTGATGAAAAACTTATTTTTCTTTTAATTGGTTCATCAATTGAAAAACATGATTTTGCATTGAAAAATCATATTGAGACAAATTCAGTTGATTGGGAAAAAATTATTTTGTTTTGCTCCGAACATGGCTTAACTTCAATACTTTACAAGTATTTAAAAAGCCGAAATATTACAAATCTGATTGATAATGTTAATCTTGAAAAAATAAAATCGTATTACTATTACACTTTAAAAAATACTGTAGTAAAACAAGAATATTTTAATAAAATTCAAAAAGTATTTTCTGAATCACATATAGAAATATTGCCATTAAAAGGCTCATATTTAATTAATAATCACTACGATGATGTTGGTCTGCGACCAATGTCTGACATTGATATTTTAATTGAAGAAAATAATTTATTGAAAGCAAAACAGATTTTATATAATCTTGGTTATACTTTGATTCCTGCTCGAACAAGCATTGAAGAAAAATATGGATTACAATATAATTTGCAATTCTCGAAGAAAGATTCTTTTATCGAATTACATAGAAATATTACGCCACCTTATAGCAATTACAACCTTAATATTGATGAGTTTTGGAAAAGAAAAGACAAATCAAATCTATCGATCGAAAATCATATAATTCATTTTTGTGTTCATTATAACTTCAATGTAAATAATCGACTAGTTCGCCTTGGTTGGTTTTACGATATTATTTCAGTTATTTCAAAAAACGAAACCGTTATTGACTGGAAATATATTTCAGAATTTTGCATTAAAAACAATTTGATAAATGCAGTAAATCCGATTTTAAAATTTCTTAATAAAAATTATAATATTAATATACCAATCAATTTAAAAGCAATTAATTCAGAAGAATACGAAAAACGATTTAATCATAATTTTAGTTGTGTTCTAAAAAAAGAAAACTCCAAAATGATAGTTGAAAAAAATCTGAACTATTCGCTAAAGCTAAAGTTGATTACAAAATGGATAGATAAAATTAGGTATTTATTTCAATTAATTTTTCCTCAAAAAAAGTATATGGTTTATAAACACAAGAAATTTATTATTAACGGCTATATAAAAGAATTAATGTCTGTTTTTCAAAAAATAAACTAAAAAATGGCTATTACCAAAACAACCGAAAAATCAGTTTTTAAAAAGCATATAAATTTTTATTGCGAATGTTTACATTATTGTGCAAATTATAATAAAAATTTGTGTGCCTTACGATTAATCGCAACAGCTCTTGTGCCTTCGTGGCAAAAGATAATTATAACAATCTGTTTAGTATTTCTAATCAGTATTTCAGACACATACTCCCAAGTGTGGCAACCAACTTACGAAAAATTTGTACAAGAATATCAATCGCAAAACTTCACAGAAGCAATTACAGCCGGAAATCAACTGTTGACTGAAATAGGCACAAAAGACACTAACTACGCAAGCATTTTACAATATATTGCCTTTGCAAATTATAGCATTCAGAATTATGAAAAAGCAGTAGAAAATTATAAGGAATCATCTGAATTATACCGACAATTAATTGGCACAGAAAACTATACATACATTTTAGCACGTTATAATCTTGCAATTAATTACTCGATAATCAAAAAAAACTCTCTTGCATACCCGATACTTGACGAAATAATAAATTATATTATTAAAGACCAAGGAAAAAACAGCATGGATTATATTAACACGTCAATTCAGTTAGCATCAATGTATAGCAATGCCGGAAGTTACGATAAGGCTGCCGATACATACAATGATGTATTTGAGGTTATTAAAACAAATTATCAGGAAACCGATACATTTTATATGCAAATGGTTAATACAATTGCCCCTTTTTATTTTCAACACGGAAAATACGAAAAGGCAGAACCATTTTATATTCGTGCAGTGCATTTAATGGAACAAACCTACGGGAAATTATCAATAAATTATTTAGCATCGTTAAATAGCCTTGGCGAAATGTACCTTTTGGCAGGAATGTACAAAAAAGCCGAAAAAGTATATATCGAATATGAAGAGTTATGCGGAAAACATTATGGAAAAAACACAGCCGATTACGCAACAGCACTCAATAATTTGGCAGTTGTTTACGAAAAGCAACAACGAAATTCTGAAGCCGAAAATAAATATTTACAATGTCTGAAATTAAAAGAAAAAGTATTCAAAAAAGAAAGCAATTTTTATGCGTTAACACTTTGTAATTTAGCTGTTTTGTACGATAACATGGGGCGATATAAAGATGCTGAAAAACTTCTGAACGAAGCTATCGAAATTTACAAAAAAGTATATGGCGAAAATCACGAAAATTATGCAATTGCATTAAACAGCCTTTCTTCAATTTATTCATCAAACGGAAAGTATAAAAATGCAATAGAACTATTGAACAAAGCATCTGAAATTCAGAAAAATCTATATAGCGAAAAGTACGATGCCTACATAAATACACAAAATAGTCTTGCCAATTTGTACGAAGATATTGGCGATTATGCAAATGCTGAAAATTATTACAACACAACTTTAAAATTAAAGAAAGAAACTATTGGCGAAGCACATACTGATTATGCAATTTCATTATTGGGTCTGGCACATATTAAAATTATTCAGGGCAAATATTTAGAAGCAAAGCAACTTCTGGAGCAATCACTCGAAATTCAGAAAAATGCTGTTGGCGAAAATCATACTTCATATATCAATGTACTTCAAGCCATTGCAGGATTATATTCATATATGGGAAATTATCAACTTGCAGGAATTACTTACGAAAAATGCAAAACACTTTACGAAAATATTTATGGCGATATGCACCCCGAATTTGCTACATTTTTGAATAATTACGGTTTGTTTTTTTATGAATCGGGCAATTACGAATTGTCTGAAAAATATCTTTCCAAATCGCTAAACATAACCTATAATGCTTTTGGAAAAGACCATCCCGACAATGTAAATATGCTAACCAATCTTGCTAATGCTATGCTGGCTCAAGGCAACAACAAAAAAGCTGAAGAATACCTGCTCGAATCTGTAAATATTACATCAAAAAAACTTGGTATTGAACACCCTCAATATGCAACCACATTAATGGCTTTAGGCGTTTTTTATTACCATACCGGAAATTTCGAAAAATCCGAAAAAAATTATCTCGAAGTCGCCGAAAAGTATAAACTTATTTATAGCGATACAAGCAAAATGTACTCTTCTGCTTTAAGTAATTTGGGAGCATTATATCTGTCAAAAGCAATTTATTCCGAAACCGACAACGATGCAAAAATAAACACCGCAAAAGCCGAACAATATTTGCTTTCAGCACTTAAAATTGACAGTATTTCAATAGGAACAAGCCATCCAGATTATGCAACACATTTGAATAATTTAGCAGAGTTTTATCGTAACACTTTACAATTTGAAAAAGCTGAACCCATTTACCTGAAAACTATTGAAATAGAGAAAAATATTTTTGGAGATAATCATTCCGATTTAGCAGTTACATATCATAATCTGGCACTGTTGTATGCAGGAAGTTTTAATTATATTAAAGCCGAAGAATATAGCTTAAAAGCACTCGAAATTAAAGAAAATATTTTCGGTAAAAACAATCCGGTTTGCTCCGAAACAATGGCAAGTCTGGCATATATTTACGAATTTGAAAAAAAGTTTGATGAAGCCGAAAAGTATTATACAAAGGCAATACAACTTAACTACGAACTACTTAAAAATAATTTTTCGTTTCTTTCTGAAGAAGAAAAAACAAAATATTTGAAAACAATGTCGTCTTCAACCGATATGTTTAATTCGTTTGCAATTTCAAATGCAACAAACAATCAATTTATTACAGCAACTGCTTACAATAACGAACTTATAAATAAAGGAATTTTACTTCGTTCGTCAAACAATGTAAGAAATTCGATTTTACAGAGCAAAGACGCAGAACTTATCGAAAAATATAATAACTGGCTAGGCATAAAACAACAACTGTCTCAACTCTATTCACAATCGGCAAATACTCGTTTCGATAATGTTGAAATTCTTGAAGAAAAGGCAAATACAATTGAAAAAGAATTGGTTCAAAAATCGTCAGAGCTAAAAAAGAATGATGAAATTTTTAAAACCGACTGGGAAAAAATTAAAAAACAACTAAAAGAAAACGAGGCTGCAATTGAGTTTATGCACTTTAAAAAACTCGAAGAAAATAACACTTATACAAATAATTATTGTGCATTAATAATACTTCCAAACAAAACTGCACCTATAATGCTCAAGCTTTTTGAATCGAAAGAATTAGAAACAATTCTTGGCGAATTTGGCGGAAATAACCTCGATTATATTTCAAAAATTTATGGAAATAAACAAACTTCGGATTCAAAACTCTACAAATTAATCTGGCAGCCCTTCGATTCTTTATTAACAGGAATCAATACCATTTATTATGCTCCATCGGGTTTATTACACAAAATTGCTTTTTCGGCAATTAAAACTCCCGAAAATATTTATTTGTCAGATAAATACACATTAAATTCACTTTCGTCAACACAATTAATTACAGAAAAAAACAGCACTAACTTATTGGCAAAAGATTTGAATATCAGCATTTTTGGTGGAGCAACCTTTACCACAGACAATAGCCAAAACGAAATATGGAAATACCTTGCAGGAACTAAAGCCGAAGCAAACAGCATTAATAAGATTTTTTCTGATAATAAATTAGCAACCAACGAATTTGAAGGATTGCTTGCCAGCGAAGAAAACTTAAAATCGCTCGATGGAAAAAACTCACCAAAAATTTTACACATCGCAACTCATGGCTTTTTCTATCCCGACCCAAAAGAAATAACTGCACAAGCAACAAAAAAAACCGAATCGGGCGATATTGATTTTCGCGGAGGAACTTCGGTAGATATTTCTACTGCAAACAAATTATCAAGCATAATAACAAACACAAATCCCCTAATGCGTTCAGGACTTGCACTTACCGGAGCAAACAATAATATTACAGCAGCCGAAACTGAACAAGAAGATGGAATTTTAACAGCCTACGAAGTTTCAAATATGAATCTTCAAAACACGCAGTTGGTTGTAATGTCAGCTTGCGAAACTGGACTTGGCGATATTAAAGGCAGCGAAGGAGTTTACGGCTTACAACGAGCTTTTAAAATGGCAGGAGCAAAATTTCTGATAATGAGCCTTTGGCAAGTTCCCGACAAAGAAACCTCAGAGTTTATGACCTCATTTTACACCCGCCTTCTAAAACTAAAAGACATTCGCAAATCATTCAACGAAACCCAAACCGAAATGCGCAAAAAATATGAGCCTTATTACTGGGGGGCGTTTGTGTTGGTGGAGTAATTGGGCACTCGTCCTAAAAGTTTACAGATATGTTTTTACTAAAGTAGCAAAATATTTATTATTTTTGTAAATAAAATATATAATGCCGAAGATTTATAAATATTTAGGAATATTTCTATTGTTTCATGCACGTGAACACCAACCAATTCATGTTCATGGGAAATATGGCTCGTTTGAAACTAAAGCAGAATTTATTATTAAAAACGGACTGATTGTTGAAATTAAATATACAAAAGTATCTGGAAAATTACCATTAAAACCACCTCAATTAAAAGATTTTGAAATATTCGTTGAACATTACAAAGACCAAATAATTCAAAAATGGATTGATTACTTTGTTTTTAATAAACCTGTTGAATTAGAAGAAATAAATGTAAGGTTATGAATACAATAACAATGAAAAAGCGATTACCGAAATTGTTCTCGGTAGTAAAAGTTGATTATATTAGAAATTTTATTTTAAAAATAGAGTTTTCTGATGGTCATATCAATACAATTAACTTTGAATCATTTATTTTAAATTCCAGAAACCCAATGATATATAAATATTCCGATATTAATTTATTTAAAAAATATAGCATTGACGATGGCAATTTAATCTGGAACGATTATGAACTAAGTTTCAGTTTAGACGACTTATATAAAAGAAAAACATTATAAATTTTTCTTAAACCAAAGTAATTATTTTATTCAATCAGAATTTTATAGTTATACTCTGGCAAGTTCCCGACAAAGAAACATCCGAATTTATGACCTCATTTTACACCCGACTTTTAAAACATAAAGACATTCGCAAGTCCTTCAACGAAACCCAAACAGAAATGCGTAAAAAATATGAGCCTTATTAATGGGGGGCTTTTGTGTTGGTAGAGTGAAGTTATTTTTTTATTATTTACTTAATTGTACTATATTACATACATATTAATTATATTTGCACAAAATATAGTACATAAGTGGATTCAAAAAAACAAATATTATTTCCAAAACATCAGAAAATAATTGAGCAATTAGGCGAAAATATTAAACTTGCCCGAAAACGGCGAAAACTTACAGTTGTTCAGGTTGCAGAACGTGCCGGAATTGCCCGAAACACACTTTATTTAATCGAAAAAGGAAATACAGGAGTTTCCATTGGAGCAGTATTTAATGTTCTTCGGGTTTTCGGTTTACAAAACGATTTTTTAAAATTAGCAGCCGACGATGAATTTGGCAGAAAGTTGCAGGATCTTAATCTGTTAGGAAAATAATGGGAACAAGCACAACAGATATTTGGGTTTATGCTCATTGGGCAGGAATGTCTGAACCATCAAATATTGGAATATTATCGGCACATCATGCAAAAGGTCGCAAATCGTTTAGTTTTGAATATAATAAAGACTGGTTGAAATCCAAAAACTTGTTTCTGCTTGACCCTGAAATTGGTTTTTATTCTGGAAAACAATTTTCTGAAAAAGATGACAATTTTGGAATTTTTCTTGATTCTATGCCCGATTCGTGGGGTCGAACACTCTTAAAAAAAAAAGAATCGCTATTAGCAAAAAAAGAAAATCGAAAACCAAAAACACTTCACGACATTGATTTTCTGCTTGGAATTGCAGATTACAGCAGAATGGGAGCTTTGCGTTTTAAATTAAATCCCAACGATTCGTTTCTTGGAAATAGTTCAGAAATTTCTGTTCCGCCCTGGGTTGTTGTTAGAGATTTACAAAATATTGCTCAAATAATTGAATCTGAAAGCGATAACGCCGATTTACTTAATTGGCTTAACATATTAATTGCTCCAGGTTCTTCATTAGGTGGAGCAAGACCAAAAGCAAATATTAAAGACCAAAAAGGTAGTTTGTTGATTGCTAAATTTCCTTCAAAAAATGATATTATTGATAAAGCCAAATGGGAATATTTAGCATACCTTCTTGCTCGAAAATCGGGAATAAATATTTCCGAATCATTAATTGAAAAAGTGAACGGAAATTATCACACATTTTTCACAAAACGCTTTGATAGAATCAATTCCGATAGAATACATTTTGCCTCAGCAATGACAATGACGGGAAATAATGAAACTACTATCAGAGATAATCCTGCAAGTTATCTTGATTTAGCATTGTTTATACAAGAACGAGGTGGAAGCATAAAAGAAGACCTTTCTGAATTATGGCGAAGAATTGTTTTTAATATTGCTATTTCGAATACCGACGACCATTTAAGAAATCATGGATTTATTCTCAATAATCAACAATGGCGATTAAGTCCGGCTTATGATATTAATCCCTCCACCGATAAAGAAGGTTTATCTCTTAATATTGACGAACATAGCAATGCATTAGACTATGACTTAGCAATCAGTGTTGGCGAGTTTTTCAGATTAAACAAAGCTGAAATGGATAAAATTTTAATTAATGTAAGAGAGGTTGTAAGTAATTGGGAAAAAACAGCTAAAGAAATCAAAATTTCAAAAACCGAAATCGAATTAATGCAAACAGCTTTCAGATTTTAAATTCACAATTAACCAAAGCCGAAATGCCTAAAGAATATGAACCTTATTATTGGGGGGCGTTTGTGTTGGTGTAATAATAAATACCGTAACATATTTCCATTGTAACGGAATTATATTATAATATAATTACATTGAAACGGAAATATATTATATTTGTAAAAATTCTGACTATGATAACCCGAACTATTGAAAGCCGAATTAAAGAACGATTATTCAACGGAAA
>MEND01000157.1:24819-39256 GCA_001768975.1 Bacteroidetes bacterium GWA2_31_9
AATGGAGACGAAGCAGATGTAAGAGAATTACTTACAAATACAACATCTGGACTCTTAAAAGCATTTTTTGGCAACAATAAAATAGTTGTTATTGACGAAGCACAGCGAGTAAGCAATATTGGGCTAACTCTAAAACTTATAACCGACCAAATCAAAGAAATTCAGGTTATTGCAACAGGTTCATCAGCATTTGAGTTATCAAATTCAATAAACGAACCACTAACAGGAAGAAAATACGAATTTTATTTATACCCTTTTTCGTTCGGCGAAATGGTAAATGAAAATAATTTGTTATCCGAAAAACGATTATTAGAACATCGTTTAATATATGGTTACTATCCCGAAATAGTTGTAAATCAGGGCAGAGAAATAGAACTGCTTAAGTTATTAACTAATAGCTATTTATATAAAGACTTATTGATGCTTGAAGGAATTAAAAAGCCATTTTTACTTGAAAAAATATTAAAAGCTTTAGCACTTCAAGTTGGAAGCGAGGTTTCATTTAACGAAATTGGAAATTTGGTACAGGCAAAAAGTGAAACGGTAGAAAAATATGTAAGTTTGTTAGAAAAGGTTTATGTTATTTTTACTTTAAATGCTTACAGTCGTAATGTTAGAAACGAAATTCGCAAGGGGAAAAAAATATATTTTTACGATAATGGTGTACGTAATACAATAATAGGAAATTTTAATCCAATAAATTCGAGAACCGACATTGGAGCATTATGGGAAAATTATATTATAAGTGAACGCATCAAATACCTTAATAATAAAAATGAAAATGTTTCAAATTATTTCTGGCGTACAACACAACAGCAAGAAATTGATTATATTGAGGAAATTGAAGGAAATCTAAATGCCTATGAATTAAAGTGGAAAAAAGATAAAGTTCATTTTCCTACAACCTTTAAAAATGCTTATCCCAATTGTGATTACAAACTGATAAACAATGATAATTTTTTTGAATTTTTAATGTAAAATACTTCAACCAAACCCAAACCGAAATGCGTAAAAAATATAAGCCTTATTATTGGGAGGCGTTTGTGTTGGTGGAGTAGGTTTTATTGTTTATTTTTGTTTGTAAACGATTAATAGAAATTTATACCGTCATGGCTATATTTGAATTTAACGAAATTGAAACTATAATTGGAAAAGATTCCATTATTTGGAACGATATTTTTCTATCTTTCGGAGGTATTGTTTTAGGTTTTTTATTATCTGAGGGCAAATCACTGTTAAATAGCAAAAAAGAGATTAAAAAAATTGGGAAATCGTTTGATTTTGAAATATTTGCATTAAAATATCCTCTTGGGAAACAGATAGTTGCAATAAATGACGTAAAAAGGTCTTTATCAAATTATGAAAATATTACACCGTCATTATTTATTGTCAAAAACTTGGAATATGTAAAATCCTTAGATCGTAGATTAGTAAATGAATATCTTAAAAATAAATACGGAAAAGAAGATTTAAAAAGAATTAGATTAATTTATAATTCGCTCAATGTAATAGATTTAGAAATGGAGCGGTATATGAAATTTTATGAAGAATTTAATTTAAACTTAAATAATAATTATAATCAATTTAGATCTACACTTAATGAATATGCACGATCTTCTTCAGAATTTAATTTGCTAATAAAAAGTAATGGTGAGAAAGATAATTACATTGATAGTATAATTGAATTATTTAAAAATACTGTTTTCAAAGAAGATGTTTTATCGAATATTATGCCATTAGAATCTTCGCTTCTTGAAAAATTAATTCCAATTAATTTAAATAATTTTGGACATCCTTATTATAGTACGAGTAGACATTTAAATCAAAAGGCTTTTGATATAATTATGAATATTAAAATTGATAATCAGTCATTTATCAGAAAACTTGATAATATAATAAAATCATTAAGTAATTGTTACGAAATAATATACAATCAAAAATTATCGGATACTGACCTACAGCACACTTAAATTTGCAACCAAAATGTAAAATTCCTAACAGTTTGTAACTGTTAAATAAAAATACTAAATCCTTGTCTTGTCATTATTTTTCACTTGTAACCCAATCCCTTGTCTCAATCAGTTGTTTTCATCCAAAACCACAAAAAATCACAAAGTCTTTACGCAAAGCTCACAAATAGCAGAAATTAAGGCATATACAGCTTTGAGTTCTCTGCGATTTACTCTGCGTTCTTTGCGGTTAAAAAAAACGAAATGCAAAAAAAATGAGCTTTTTGTGTTGATGGAGCAAAAAATATAATATTTCCCAAATAAATTAATTCGATTAAGCAAAATAATTTTATATTGCTTATTCTAATTAAGCATTTTATGTTATATTTGCTTTTTTAAATTAAGCAAAATGGAAACTCTCAGGTTAAAGCATTTGAAAAAAATAGCGGCAATAAGTACCGAATTTGAAAGAGAAATTATTTCGAGAATCCACTGGGACGAACGCCTTATTTGCATTAAAGGTCAACGAGGAGTTGGCAAAACAACTGCCATGCTTCAATACATTAAAAAGAACTTTAAAAACGATACCAAAGCCTTATATGTAAGCCTCGATGACCTTTACTTTACAGAGCACAACTTGGTAAATTTTGCCGAACAATTTGTTGCAAATGGCGGAGAATATCTTTTTCTTGATGAAGTTCACCGATACAATAACTGGGCATCAGAATTGAAAAATATTTACGACGATATGCCCGAACTTAATGTCGTTTTTACAGGCTCATCGCTTCTTCAATTGCATAATTCAAAAGGCGACCTTAGCCGTAGAGCTGCATTTTACAGCATGTCGGGTTTATCTTTACGTGAGTTTATAAATTTTACTTTAAAAAAAGATTTTCAAAAATTAGCTTTAGCTGAAATACTTAAAAATCATACAAGTATAGCACTTGAATTAAAAAATGAATTTAAGCCGTTAGTCGTTTTTAAGCAATACCTTCAATCTGGATATTTTCCTTTTTTTGTCGAATATCCTAAAACTTTTAATCAAAGGGTCGAAGAAATTATAAATACAACTATTGATGTTGATATTATGCAATTAAAAGGTATTAATTTATCAGGAATTTCAAAGCTGAAACAATTACTATATATTATTGCCCAATCAGTTCCATTTAAACCAAATATAGTAAAGTTGAGTGAAAGAATAGGTGTAAATCGAAATACACTTATTACATATATAAGCCATCTTGAACAGTCTGGTATTTTAAATTCGATTTATGCTTCAGCTCAAGGTATTGGTGTATTACAAAAACCCGAAAAAATATATCTCGAAAATACTTGTTTTAATTATGCTCTTAGCGAAAAACAACCCGATATTGGAAATCTCAGAGAAACATTTTTTCTAAATCAAGTGAAAGAAAAACATACAGTTACGCACACCGAAAAGGGTGATTTTTTAGTTGACGATAAATTTACATTTGAAATTGGTGGAAGCAACAAAGGAATGAAACAGATTTCAGGAATATCTAATGGATATATTGCTGTTGATGATATAGAAATAGGAATTGATAAGAAAATTCCGCTATGGTTATTTGGTTTTTTATACTAAAAAAATAAATAACTACAAACATTCGCAAATCATTCAACCAAACCCAAGCCGAAATGCCTAAAAATATGAGCCTTATTATTGGATCGTGGTGCTTTCTGTGTTAAAATTTTGGTTATTAGATATAACTATACCCCCTAAATAATTACATATATTTTTAAATAAAACACCTGATGCAGGCAAAAACAACGTAGCAAATTACTAATTTTATACGAATTAAAAATTTACACCCAATGTTAGTTGTAAATTTTATTTTTTAATGCGTTTTCAAGATAGAATTCCTTAATTCCAAACATCTGTTTCAAATTGCTTATTTTTTCAATAATCTTATCTTCTTTTTTTGGTATACTCTTTTTAACTCCCACAATTATAACATTTTTATGAGTATGTTCATCTGAAATAAATTCAAAAATCTGTGTTTTATATCCAAAAAATTCCAAAACCAAACCTCTTAATGTATCTGTAACAGTTTCAGCCATTCTTTCTTCTAAAATTCCATATTTTGTTATCAGGTTCAACTCATTATGAATATTTAATTCTTTACGGATTTGTTTGTGGCAACAAGGTGCAACAACAATTATTGAAGCTCCTAAACTGATTCCTTTGTAAATCGCATCATCTGTAGCAGTATCGCAAGCATGAAGAGCTATAAGTACGTCTATTTTTGGAATCTGAAAGCTTTTAATATCTCCTGTATGAAAGTGTAAATTTTTGAAATTACATTTTTCGGCAATATTATTACAAAGATTTACAAGCTCTTTCCTTATTTCTACTCCAGTAACACTGGCATTGAATTTAAGTATATTGTTCAGAAAATCATAGGTTGCAAAAGTGAGGTATCCTTTTCCAGATCCCATATCTACAATATTGATACTTTTCTCTTTTGATAATTCGGAGTCTTTAATAACAGCATCAATAGTTTCGATATATTTATTTATTTGTTTGTATTTACTTTGCATACCTTGAATTACAGTATTTGCTTGATTTGTAATACCAAGTTCTCGTAAATATATGTTGTTTTCGATATTGATTATTCTGTGTTTCAACTTATTGTGTTCTTTTGAAATAGTTTCTGTACATGTTGGTTTACCGTAGTTTAATTGAGCTTTCATTTTTTTATTATAACTAAGTTGAATATCATTGTGCTGAGTGTATAAAACAGCGTTTTTAAAATCAATCTCTAATGTATTTAGCAGTTGATTTTCGACTTCTTCGATTGAAAAATTTTTCGTTATATTTTTTGTCGTATATTCAAAAACAAATGAAAACTTTTCTTCTTTTTTAATCGTAACTAATTTTACAAAAATTCTTTTGATATCGCTATCTTTTTTAACCGATTTACTAACGATTAACTTTTTAAAAGTATTATTAGAATATGCTTTTCGTATTTCCTCTATAAATGTTTGTAAATTTGTGTCCATTTAATTTGTTTTTTTAGTTAAAAATCTTGTTTTGTTTCCGGTTACAAAGTTGATGTTCAATAGTGAGAGGTGGAAAATGTATGTCGCAAAACTTTTGTCGCTTGAAAAATCAAGGCATTTAGACGCAGTCTTTGTCAATCCGCTAAGTGGCTGGTTTTATAGTTTATGAGTAAATTGTTTCAATTCTTTCAATTGCCATTGTCTTTCGTCAGATACTTTGTTGACTTTATCTGGAAAAACTAACTGAATAGTTTTTATAGCATAGTCAGAGCAGACCATCGCATGTTCGCTCATATGTCCAACCCCAACAGCTTGTCCAGAAGACCTGATTGCACTTTTTGCTATTTCTGTTTTACATTTTCTTGCAATTGCGTGTATTTTAAATCCTGCTTGTCTGACTTCATGGACACTTGCTTTTCCAATCTGCCATAATTCATTTGTTTTAAAACCATTTTCAATTACTGTTGTGTCGTATTTTTCAAATTCTGAGAAATGTAAAATATGTTTTGCACAATTAATTGCCCATTTAGCCAAGTCAATTTGGTCTGTTTGTTCATACAGCTTATCAATTTCCAACCTTAAGTTTGTGTCGTCAACTATTTTAATCTTTGTTTTTGTGGCCATTTCCTAAAACTTAATATTTCTACGTTTTTTTTATAAACTTACCCCTAACGTAATAGTGTTTTACAAATCGGTTCCAAACAAAAAGAAGAATTTAAAATACTTATCACTTTATGCTATCAATTTTCATTTCTTGTTTATGGGCTAAAACAGAATCAATTTTATTCAGCAGAAGCTTTGTTTCACTGTCATTTCCAAGCCTATATGCTTCTTCGGCATTTAGTTTTGCTTTATCGTACATTTTATTTTTATAAAGTAATGAGGCATAAGTATCGAGCCATTGCCAATTTTTTTCATATTTTATGGTGGTTTCTGACCATAATAATGCGTTTTTTAGTAATATTGAATCGTCTGAAAGAATATAAACTTCCCATGCAGTTGCGTTTAGTGCATTACATTCAGGGTTATCAACCCAAACAAAGTTTTTATTAAATTCATTAAGAAGGATTGTTAACGAATCAGCACCTATATCAGCACTGCTTACCAATCTATTATCAGAAATATAAAATACTGATTGAAATTTTTGAATTTTCACAATTCTTTCAAAAGAAGCATAATTTAGCGAAAGACTCCAAATAGCCGAATTCAAATATTTTGAAAAACTGAATAAACATAATATACATAATATAATTACTGTTTTATTAATCAATGGTCTAATTAATTTGCGTTTAAAGAAGACTATTATTCCTGAAATTAACATCAAAACTATAGAAACATAAAAAAGCATAGATGCTCCGGGCCAATGCTGAAGTTTAAACAACATTGTCATTAGACAAAGAGCTACCGAAACTCCTAATATATATTCAAGCCATGATGAGGTTGATTTCATTTTCTTAACAAGTAAAAAATATGTTGTCATCATTAATAAGCTTATTATAAACATTGGACCCGCCCCAGGCCAATGCTGTGCTTTAAGCATATATCCTAAAAAAAAGAATGCCAAAGAAATTTTGAAAATATAGGCAAGTATTTTATGATATGTTAAAGCTGTTCCAAAAGCATCGTCGGTACGTTTAATTTCGTAATCAAACTGCACCGGAATAAACAAATTCAGAAGGTAATGCAGAAATAAAAAGAAAAATCCTAATACCATAATTATTCCACCACCCGAAATTGCAAAAGTTCTCATTAATAGGGCAATTACAATCATGCTCCAGCAAACCCAATTTATCACAGAATCGGCTCGGTAATAAAACTCCTGCATTGAAATATAAAACGACTTTATGCCAATTTTAAGTTTTCCAAATTGAAAATAAAACATCGAAAGCATTGAAATAAAGAAAATTACAAGCGATACCATTGGAGATATAAACAAACCTCCAGTAATTAAAATTATAAAAAACATAACTATACCAAGAGTTCTGAAAAACTGCATGTACTCCATAATTGGCAAAATTTCGTCTTGTTTTTTATAACCCTCTCGTAATAAATCTTTTATTTTAACATTGTAATTATTTATTCCTTCAGTATTTGACTTATCGTTTAGTAAAAGGTTTTCTTCTTTTTCGTTCATAGCTTTCGAGAGTTGCAAAAATCTGTCGATATAGTCAGTTAACTTGCTGAAACGCAAACGTGAAGCAATAACCGAGAGGAAAAATGCCGCACAAAACAATGTCTGATAACTTAACAATACTAATATTCCATTTTTATCAAAAATATATTTAAACGATTCAGAAATATCCTCACCCGAATAATCAATATAATAGCCGAATATTTTGAATAAGTGAAAGTTAAATTTTGTCATAAAATCAACAGTAAAATTACCTGCCGAAACCAAAGTCAAATAACCGCTAAATGCTAATGCTCCAAACAATGCAGCCTCAATTACATAGGCATTCATTCTGTCATTTTCTGATTTAAGATTAACTTCAAGGTTTATAATTTCTTCATCGTTTTGCTCTGGGGTGAGTTCGCCCGATAATTCCCTATGTTCTCTATCTTCAATTTGTTGCTTAATATTACCATAAGAAGGAACTTGTTTAGAAAAATTTGTTTGTAAAACCAACAAATAAATCCCATAAACTACTGCCAATAAGGCTGCTCCTATCCCATCAGTTTGTAATTGCTTTACTAAAAGAACAATTGTAGAACCAGTTATTATTAATATAAAAATCAACAGGTAATGCCATGCAGTATTTTTAATTTTAATACGAATGTTTGTAATATTGATTTTTGAAATAAGGGATTGTGTTTTAAAAATTATTTTCTTATCTCTGTAAAATGCATAAATAAAGATTATTACAGGTAAAATCACAGCTTGAATTAAAAAATATATAAAAATATCTCCATCATTATTGAAAAATTGCAAAAGACCTTTTTGGAAAGCAAATAAAACAATACATCTTAATACAAAATCATAAATAATTGGTCTGGTACTAGCCGGAACATATACCTCGGTTCTAAAACGATTTTCCTTTTTTTGTTTATACCAATTTTCTGCTGTTTTTTGAGATTCTTTTCTAATTTCCTGATTGGTCGAAATTAATTGAACAATTTCTTCAAACAACTTATAATTAAATGTTTCCGGAATATAACTTTCAGAATTTTCGTAAATAGTTTTATATAATTCTAGTAAAGAAATGAATTCTTTCTTATCCTCATCAGAAACATTTTTTATAAGATTTTGGACATCAATAAACTCTTTGATTTTTTTTGAAACAATTTTTCCGGAATTTATTTCTGCATTTACGGTTCCAGAAAGTTCCCTTTTTTCATAAATAGATAATACCGTTTCTCTCCAACTAATCCACGATGTTGTTGACTTAATTGAAGATTTTTTAATTAAAAAAAGAATAACTGAAGCTGATATTTGTAAATGGTTTTTCATTACTTCAAAATTTTCAAATAATTATTTAAGCAAATTTAAACTAATTTGAGTAATGTTAAAATAAAAACAAATTATTGTTATTCAGCCTAATATAAAACATTACAAAAAAAGGCGATTAAAATAATCACCTTTTAAAAATCTTTTAAAAAATCAAGAATGATGTTCGTTAAAAATCTGAAGCCTTTTTCCTAAAGTTTCCATTTGATCGAAACCAACTTGCGAAACGCAAGCTCTTAAACCTTCGGTATGCTCGCTTCCTGTAATTTCAAGAGATAATGCACATATTCCATAATATAAAAGTCGCTCAATTAATTCTGAACCCGACATATTTTTATATGAAAAAGTGAAATAAAAACCGTCAGCAAGTGGTAAATCCTCGTCTTTATCGTAAACAATTGTAAATCCATTATTAACAAATAGTTGCTTCATTATTTTTGCTCTCTCACCATATTCCTTTACATCTTCAATAAAATTGTAACTGCCATCATTAACAGCCTCAAACATTGCTGCTAAAGCATATTGTGCAGAATGTGCAGCACCCGCAGATAATGAATAAACTGAGCCATATATCATTGCATAGCCAAGCTTATCTGAAACAAAAAATCTTTTTAAATCGGGAAAACTTCTGTCAAATAATTTATCACTTATTACTACTACACCTATTCTTTGTCCGGCATAGCTAAAAGCTTTTGAACTTGATATTAGTAAAATAAAATTGTCGGTATATTTAGCCACCGTTGGTTGAAAAGGAGGAACTCCCGGTTTAGAATAGTCGCTCCTGAAATCCATTCCAAAATATGCAAGATCTTCCATTACAATTATATCATACTTATTGGCAACATCTGCAATTATTCTTAGTTCAGTGTCGGTAAAACAAATCCATGATGGATTATTAGGATTTGAATATATTAATGTTGAAATATTTCCTTTTGAACAATATGACTCTAATTTGTCTTTTAATTTTTCGCCTCTGTAATTATATACGTCGAATGTTTCGTATTTTAAGCCTAAAACTCTATGTTGTTGTTTTTGAACTGGAAATCCTGGATCAATAAATAATGTTGTATCTTTATTTACATCTCTTCTGCAAGTAATTAAAAAAGTTGCTATTGCTCCTTGCATCGAACCAACAGTTGGAATACAATGTTCGAAAGTGACATCAATATCAAGAAATAATTTTGCAAAACGTGATGTTTCAAATTTAAGTTCTTCTAAGCCTTCAATCATTGGATATTTGGAAGCTACTCCTCTTTTTAAAGCAGCAATTTCGGCATTAGTCCCAACTTCAGGTGGAGTTAAGCCCGGAACTCCCATTTCCATACGAACAAATTTTTTGCTTGTAGCTTTTTCAATTTTATTTACAAGTCTGACTAATTCTCGAATTGTAGTTTTACCCATATCGGTTAATCCACTTTCGCTAACTTTCGATCGAACTATTTCAAAATCAATTGGAGTATCTGTATGCTTAAAATCTATCATAAAATCCTTAATTATCTAGGCAATATTAGCTAAATTTTAAGAGATATAAAATTAATTTTAATGCCTTTTCGGGTTTTCCTTTATAATAAACAAATTTTTATAAACACAATCTCAAACCTTCTATTTTTCTTATTAGTAGCTGTTTGAAAGTGCTTAAATCGTTAAATTAATTCCAAAAAATATTTTTAAAAGGTTATTAATGTTATTGAGCAAAAATTTATATTAATAGTGTTTATACCGAACTAGAAAATAGTGTTTTTTTAGAAATATCAAATTTCAACCGAGCTTGCGAGCTCAACGAAGTTAAACTTCAAAAATGAAATAAATCTCAAATTACATTTCGACAAATGCAATGCGTCGCAATTACCTAATAGCCAAACCGTTTTGAAAATTGGAATTTTTAGAATTGAAATTTGTTTGACATTTGTTTTTTGATTTTTTGGAGTTTTTCAGAAACATTATTTATAATATTTCCGCAACCATTATTCCACTCACTTTTGAATTTTTATTAAGATATTCTTTTAATGTAACGTCTGATATAATTACGTTTTTAAACTTGCTTGAAGCATGTAAAAGATATAATTCATTATTTTTCCAGTATGTAAGACCAACATGCGAAACATCAAGTCCCTCGGTTGTTGTTGTAAAAACAATAATATTTCCGTGCTTTATTTTTGTTTTATAATCGTCGAATTTATTTTTTGGCAAGTAATATATTTGATTTTTATTCAGATTATTTTCTACAATTTTCATTTCATTAAAAAAAGATGTATCCTTTAATTGTGGATAAAAACTGCGATTTTGGGTCATGTAATTTATTGTTTTGCTATACTTTACAGAATCAATTAAAGCAGTCACGTCTTTAAGATTTCCTCTTCTGGTATTATCCAAAAGCCATTCAGAAAAGTAATGTAATCGCGACGGAAATAATAACTTTTTCCCATCTCTGTACTTTATATTTTCGACTTCTTCTATAAAAGAACAAAAGTCTAATTTTGACGTTCTTATCGTTTTATAAATTGCTAAAACAGTTTCAACATAAGTTACACAATCTAATTCAGAAAAATTAATTAAAATTTTATTTTGTGAGCTTTTGCCTCTGTTACCAGATCCATATTTTGTATTAATAAAACAATTTGCAACATCAATTATTGATATTGTGGAATCGTTAAAATGAGTCATTAAGCTATCAGTAATTTTATAATAAAGCAAACTATCCGTTGAAGTATAGCTAACACGATTTGAATCTAAGCAATTATTCGATTTCAAAAGAGTATCAATATTTTGACTTTGAACAAAAAAAGCTAATACAATAAGGGCAAGCACAATAGAGCTTTTTAGCATAAATTATGAAATATAAAATTTTAATTCATGAAATTATAAAATATTCTCTAATTATCATTTATTTCTTAGTAATTCTATAAGTAAAAATTTCAAAATAACTTCCTCAATTAATTCAAAATTAAATATAATTATCCTTTTTCTCTTCGACTTAAATAAGTCAAACAAACTAAACAAGTAAATTGTGGATTTTATTATGAAAGTTTTACTAAATCATTGTTTAGACTTTTTTTTCAAAGCAAATTATTCTCAAATTTTTATTCTAAATTTGTTTAAAAAATACAGTGCCCTATCTTAAAGCAAATAACAGAATTAAACTTATTATAAATGTATTTTCTTTAATACTATTTATTTCATTTAGTTCATACTCAAGCAATAATATAATCCTTAATGGATCTGAAAATGTTGCTACTGTGTTTAAGAAAATATCATTCTATACAGATTCATTAGGCATTATAGATTATAATAAGGCATACTTAAAGTTTTTAAATAATGAGTTTAATCAGAATTGTGAAAATATTATTGCAAATAACCAGAGTGCTAAAGAAATATGGTTTGCATGCAAAATATTAAATAGCTCGGAAACTTCCGAAAACTACATTATTCAATTTCCTAAATGGGACACGATAAAGGTTTTTGCATATAATAATGATTCTGTTACCTATAAATTTACCACAGGAGGGAGTTTTAATGTTGACCAAAAAGAAATTAAAGACTCACGAAATTTAATTAAATTAAATATAAAACCAAGCGATGAAATTATTTTACTGATTAAGATTTCTGGGAAATTTTCAATTACTAAATCTTATGATATAAAATTTGATATTTCTAATGAAGTCTCATTTTACAGAAGCGATTCTATTGAAAGGTATTTTCAAGGAATATTTCTTGGAGTTATAATAATCATGGTTTTATATAATTTATTTTTGTTTTTATCAATCAGGCATATTAGTTATCTTTATTACGTATTTATGCTTTTAGGTAGTGCATTTATATGGATAAGTAACTTTCGTTATCAGTACGAATATTTTTTTACATGGATAGCACCAAACACAACAACTAGTTACGAATTGTTTATTTCAGCATTCTTTGGTGTTTTTCTAATTCTATTTACAAAAAGTTTTCTTGACACAAAAAGTAAGTTTAAAAAGTGGAATATTTACCTAAACATTCTTATCATTATAATTGCCGTAATTCCAATAATGTCATTTTTATTTGAACCACTTTCTGATATTTGTTTTTTTGCATCTTTCCTAAGTGGAATTTTAGCCTTTATATCAATCCTTATTGTTTCAATTTATACTGTGATAAAAAAAATTCGTCCAGCTAGATATTTCCTTTTAGCAAATATTTTCTTTAGTTCAGGAACAATAATATTTATTCTAAGTAATCTGAAATTAATACCTAATAATTATTTTACATTTCATGGAATGCAATTTGGAAATATTTTAGAAATAGCTTTGTTTTCGCTTGCACTAGCTGATAGAATAAATATATTAAAAAAAGAAAATGAGAAAAATCAACAACAAATCATTCACCACCTTATTGAAAATGAAAAATTAAAAGATAAAGTAAACAGAGAACTTGAAAAAAAAGTAAAAGAACGAACTGCTGAAATAAACCAACAAAAAGAAGAAATTGAGGCTCAACGTGACGAAATTGAATCACAAAGAGACCTAGTTACTTTACAAAAAAACCATATTGAAGAAATTCATAAAGAAGTAACTGACAGTATTAATTATGCAAAAAGAATTCAAGAAGCTGTTTTACCAATTAGTATTTCTTCCCGAGAATTTTTAGGAGAACATTTTATTCTGTTTCGTCCAAAAGACATCGTAAGTGGCGACTTCTACTGGTTTTATAAAGTTAATAATTCCTTAATTTATGCTGTTGCCGATTGTACGGGGCATGGAGTTCCGGGAGCATTTATGAGTATGCTTGGCATTTCGTTTTTGAATGAAATTGTACGTAAAAACGAAATTGTTATTGCAAATGAAGTATTAAACGAACTTCGAAAAGAAATTATAAACGCTTTACAACAAAAAGGACATTCTGGCGAGCAAAAAGACGGTATGGATATGTCGTTAATAGTAATCAACCAACCTCCCAAAAGTTCCGAACGTTTAGAAAGGTCGGAACTTTACCACGCTCAATGGGCTGGAGCAAATAATCCGCTTTGGCTCGTTCGTACTGTAACACAATCCTCTGGATTGTTGTTCGAACCAGAGGTTCGTGATACAGATTTTCCAAATTTGGAAAATCTTGAGGAACATATGAACCAGAGGTTCGTGTTACAGGAAGTAAAGCCCGACAAAATGCCGATTGCTATTTATGAGAAAATGGATAGTTTCACAAACCACGAAATACAACTACATTCGGGCGATACACTGTACCTAATGAGCGATGGATACCAAGATCAATTCGGTGGACCAAATGGCAAAAAGTTTCTTTCTAAAAATTTAAAACAATTAATTCTTACAAATTGTCAATTGCCAATGGAAGAACAAAAACTAATTCTTGAAAAAACATTAGATAATTGGATTGGGAAAGGCGAACAAATTGACGATATAACAATACTTGGATTAAAAATATAAGATTAAAATAATGTTTAAACTAAAAACAAAACTACTGCTATTTATTTTCATTGCTTTTATAACAATAGCAAAATCTGAGAATATAAAAGATTCGCTAGAATGTATTGAAAAAAACGATACAAATTATGTATTATGCCTCACAGGAAAGGCTGAGAAATTGAAAAACAACAGCGAAAAAGCAATTGAAATTGCTAAAAAAGCATTTACTCTTTCAAAAACTTTAAACTATTTTACAGGAATAGACAAAAGCATATCTGTACTAATTACAAATATGGAATTTGTTGGTAAAAACAACGAAGCTATTGAGTTATTAAAAGAAGTGCTTCCTCTTTACATAAAAAAAGACGATAAATACAGGCTTGCAACAATCAATAACAATTTAGGAGTTCTAAATCGTAAAATTGGAAAATACGACATTTCAATTGAATATATTATTGAAGCACTTAATGCTTACGAATTAATTTCCGACAGTCTTGGAATTGCTCAATGCCTTAATAATCTCGGTGTTACTTACCAATACACTGGCGAGTACAAAACATCAATTGAGTATTTTGAAAAATCCAAGCAAATAAAGATTCTATTAAAAGATACCATTGGAATTGCAA
>MEND01000157.1:39278-51276 GCA_001768975.1 Bacteroidetes bacterium GWA2_31_9
TGCATTCATGAATATTGAAAAATACGATAAAGCACCTGAATATTTTAGTGAAGCATTAGCATTGTACCAATCAAAAAATTCATTAAAGGGAATTGCACAAACATACCAAAATTTAGGTGTAGCATACGAAAATTTAAAAAATCCCGAAAAATCAATGCAATACTATCTTTCTGCTCTTGATATATACAAAAGAATGGGGTCGCAAGAAAACTTAGCAGTCTCATATAATAATATTGGTGAGGCTTATCTTGGCAAAAAACAATATAAAAAGGCTGAAGAATTTTTACTTAATAGTTTAACAATTTCAAAAGAAATAAAATACACAGAGCTTTCTCTGCATACAACACGAGTGTTAAAAAATTTACATGCACAATCTGGCGATTTTAAAAAGGCTTATGATTATTTCACAGAATTGAAAACGCTTGAAGACTCTCTTTACGAATCAGATAAGATTAAAAATCTTCAGGAGCTTCAAAAAAAATACGACACCGAAAAAAAGGAAAAAAAAATTGAGATACTAAATAAAGATAAAAAAATTCAAGCAACCGAAATTAAAAGCCAGAAATTACAGAAGTACATTTTTATTGGAGGATTTGGCTTTATTCTTATAATTACCTTTGTGTTTTATAGAAATATAATTCAGAAAAAGAAAGCTAATAAATTACTTTCTCAAAAAAATATCGAAATCCAACAACAAAAAGAAGAGATTCAAACTCAGGCAGAATATCTTGAAGTTGTTAATAAAGAATTAGAAAAGTTATCAATTGTAGCAAGCGAAACCGACAATTCGGTTGTAATAACCGACGCAAAAGGTGAAATTGAATGGGTAAACGATGGTTTTACACGTCTTTTTGAATATACAAAAGATGAATTTATTTCAGAATATAGTTCAAATATTAAAACTGCAAGTAAAAATTCCGATATAGAAACAGCAATACAAACTTGCATAAATAAAATGCAAACTGTTGAATACATAACCATTAATAAAACCAAAACAGGGAAATTAATCTGGACACATACAACTCTTACTCCAATAATGAAAGATGGCAAACTCTTAAAACTAGTTGCAATAGATTCAGATATTACAATGTTGAAACAAGCAGAAGAAGAAATACAACAACAACAAGAAGAACTCAGAGCTCAAAGTGAATTGTTGCATGAAACCAATAATCAACTTGAATTAAAAAACACACAAATTACCGACAGCATACGTTATGCAAAACAAATTCAGGATGCACTTTTACCTTCCAACGATTTTATAAAACAACATATTCCTTCTTCATTTATATTCTTCAAACCAAAAGATATTGTTAGTGGTGATTTCTACTGGTTTAAAGTGACCGATGAATATATGTTTATTGCACTTATTGATTGCACAGGTCACGGAGTACCTGGAGCATTTATGAGTATGATTGGCAATACTATTTTAAACGAAATAGTTATCCAAAAAAGAATCTATGACCCATCTATAATTTTAAAAAACCTCGACGAAGGTGTAATTTACACACTACTCAAGCAGAAAGGCGAAGTTCACAGTCAAGAAGATGGAATGGAAATTTCTTTATGTAGAATTGATAAAAAAAATAAAAAATTACAGATTGCAAGCACAATACAATCTGTTTATGTAATTGAAAATGATAATATTTCAGAAATAGAAGGTGGAATATATTCAATTGGTGGAATTCTTTACGAAAACAAAAAATTTGAATGTCATAAAATTAATTACATCAATGATATAAGAATTTATATGTATTCAGATGGTTTTGCAGATCAGTTTGGTGGAGAAAATAATAAAAAATATTCTTCCTCCCAATTCAAAAAACTTATTGGGTCAATTTGCAATCAACCATTTGAAAATCAAATCACAATGATTAATTCCGAATTTGAACAATGGAAAGGAAATAATAAGCAAACAGATGATATTACAATCTTAGGATTGAAAATATAAATAGAAAAAAGCCTTTAAAATATTTTAAAACGTTTATAGTCGTAATAAAAAAATAATTTTAAGAATCGTAAGACCACTTAACATAAATAGAACCCCATGTAAAGCCACCACCAAAAGCTGCAATAATCAGATTATCACCTTTTTTTAGTCGTTTTTCGTAATCCCATAAGCAAATTGGAATTGTTCCAGAAGTTGTATTTCCGTATTTTTCAATATTTATCATTACTTTTTCTGGTGGTAATCCCATTCGTTTACCTGTAGCATCAATAATTCTTAAATTTGCTTGATGAGGAACTAACCAAGCTATATCTTCTGATCTTAAATGGTTTTTTTCCATCAATTCAACAGAAACATCAGCCATTTTTGAAACTGCAAATTTAAATACAGCTTGACCTTCTTGATAAATAAAATGTTCTTTTGCATCAACAGTTTCGTGTGACGCTGGTTTAACAGAGCCTCCAGCTTTTTGATGTAAATGTTTACGTCCCGAGCCGTCAACTCTACAAATATAATCTATAATTCCTGTTCCGTCTGTAGTAGGCTCTAATAATACAACACCAGCACCATCTCCAAAGATAGGACAAGTATTACGATCAGTATAATCTACAATTGACGACATTTTATCAGCACCAATTACTAATATTTTCTTATACCGACCAGATTCAATATATTGTGATGCAGTAACTAAAGTATAAATAAATCCTGAACATGCTGCTCCTATATCAAAACTGAATGCGTTTAATATTCCGAGTTTATCGCAAATAACATTTGCTGTAGCTGGAAATTGCATATCTGGTGTAACAGTCGCACAAATTACTAAGTCTATTTCTTCAGGAGAAATACTAAGTTTTTTAAATAGTTTTTTTACCGCTTCAACAGCCATATCCGAAGTTCCAAGTCCTTCACCTTTTTGAATTCTGCGTTCTTTGATACCAATACGAGTCATAATCCACTCGTCAGATGTATCAACCATTCTGCTAAGCTCTTCGTTGGTAAGGATGTATTCTGGCAAATATGCCTCTACTCCGGTTATTGCAGCAGTAATCTTGCTCATTATTATTTATTTAAATGCTTCTTTTATTTTTTCTACCATCCTTGATTCGACAATAGATTTTGTATGATGAATCATGTTTTTTATTGCAAATTCGTTTGAAATTCCATGACCAATCATAACACTAGAGTTTACACCTAAAACAGGAGTTCCTCCATAGTCCTCAAAGTTAAGTTTTTTGATATAATCATCTTGTACATTTCTCTTTTTAAGTAATGTATAAACTGATTCAATATTTTTTAGAATTACATTTCCTGTAAATCCATCTGTGATAATTACATCACATTTATCTTCACTGAAAACATCATTTCCTTCGATATTACCAATAAAATTAAAGTCTTTTGAATCCTTCATTAATTCGTGAGCAGTTCTACTAAGAAGATTTCCTTTTTCTTCTTCCTCGCCCACATTCATTAAACCAATTTTAGGATTAACAATTCCAAATACATTTTGTGCATAAATTGATGCTAACATAGCATACTGATATAGCACATCAGGCTTACAGTCAACATTAATTCCAACATCTGCAAGTATCATATATTTGCCACTGGGTCTTGGGTATGCTGCAGCAATTGTTGGACGAATTACGCCTGGAATAGATTTTACAGTGTACATTGCTCCTACAAGCATTGCACCTGTACTTCCTGCACTAGCAAAACCATCTATTTCGCCAGCTGATAATAGCTTAAATCCTAATGCAATACTCGAATTAGGTTTTTGCTGAAAAGCTTTTGCAGGGTGTTCACCCATACCAATAACCTCAGTACTATGTACAATGGTAAAATCATTAATATTACCACCAGCATCTTTTACATGCTTTTCGATTAATGATTTATCGCCAAACAATACAATTTCAGCTGCGTCCTTTATTTCGTTTTTAGCGAGAACCGCACCAATTGATGTTGTAACGGGTGCAAAATCACCACCCATTATATCAACTCCTATTTTCATCTTGTTTACAGAAATAAGCCTAAGCTGTTACTTTTTTCTCAATCGCTAATTTTCCCTTATAGAATCCGCATTCTGGGCAAACTCTATGATACATAACTGCTGTTCCACAATTTGAACATGCTGATAAAGTTGGAACCATAGCTGTGTCATGAGTTCTTCTTTTGTTTCTTCTTTGCTTCGAGTGTCTGCGTTTTGGATTTGGCATTTTACAAAACTTTTAATTGTTTATATTTAAATTCTTTAACTTATCCCAACGGGCATCGGTTTCGTTTACATTTTTAATTTCATTTTTTGTCGATAGTTGCTTAATCTTCTTTAGCATCTCTTTATTACATTTTGTCTTTGATGTAGTAAGTTCATCGTGTACTTTTCTAATTGGTAATTCAAGACAAATACATTCATAAAGATAATCGGCAATATTAAACTCACTATCATCTTCACTTAATACTATTAACTCATCGTTTTGTTCATCAACATTTCCTCCAATTTTTATATAAATTGTAGATGTTGACTCTATTGGCAACTGAAAACTATCAAGGCATCGGTCGCAAATAGCATCAACATATCCGTCAATGTCAATATCAAGAGTTAATAAATTGCTTTTTTTATCAAGCATTACAGTACATTTTAGTTCTCCTGAACTGAGTTCTAAATTACTGTCTTTATACAAATCAAAGAACTTATTTGAAATATTAAACTCAAATTCATGTTGACCAATTTCTAGCCCTTTGAACGGAATTTTAAAGCTTTCAGTATATTTCACCTATGTTAACAAAAAATGTGGTGCAAAAGTATAAATTAATCTTTTAATAAAAAAATTAGTTTTAATAGTTCTGTATGTTGCTATATAATAATTGTTTAGTATTAACTTTTTTTGTGATTTAAGCATTTATCTCTGATTGAAAGCAAAATATATTTATTGCCTCTATAAAAATAGTGTATTTTTGGAAATACCAAATTTTAAACTTCAAAAATCAAATAAATATAAAATTACAATTGCCTAATATCCAAACTGTTTAGATAATTGAAGTTTTGAGAATTGGAATTTGTTTGACATTTGTTTTTTGTTTTTGGAGTTTTCTTCTAAACACTATTTAGAGTTTGTCCATAATGTCAGAACTTCACACATGCTGGCTCAAACACTCAACGAGTGTTTGCCCTGTTATTCTTGAATTGAAAACGGTCGTTTACACTAGTAAACTCCCTGATTTTCAATTCAGCGAAAGACTTGCTCTCGAACATTCTGAATCAAACACTGAGTTTAAAGACAGACACTATTTAGTTGATACAATTTTTGTATTTTCTTAAATTTCAATTAGGTTTGTAGAAAAAGGAATATGCGAGTAGGAATTATTGACCTTGGAACAAACACATTCAACTTGTTAATAATTGATATTATCAGGGAGCATTCAATTCAAAAAATTTACAAATCAAACCTTCCGGTTAAACTTGGAAAAGAGGGATTTAATAATGGAAACATTTCAAAACTTGCAATTGATAGAGGATTAGAAGCATTACACTTTCATAAAAATTCAATACAAGAATATAATTGTGATAAAGTATTTGCATTTGCAACTTCAGCAATTAGAAGTGCAGTAAATGGCAAGGATTTTACAAGGTTGGTTAAAGCCACTTTAAATATTGATATTCAAATTATTTCAGGCGAAACCGAAGCAGAATTAATTTATTTAGGTGTAAAAAATGCAATTAATCTCAAAGATGAAATAGTTCTTATAATTGACATTGGTGGTGGTAGCACAGAATTTATTATTGCGAATAATGAAAAAATATTCTGGAAAAACAGCTATCCTCTTGGAATTGCTAGAATAATTGAACGATTTAAACCATCTGATCCAATTACAACAGATGAGGTTTTTAGAATTGGAAAGTATCTTGAAACTGAGCTAAATGATTTATTAATAGAAATGTCAAAATTTCAAATTAACACATTGATAGGTTCTTCGGGTTCGTTCGATACTTTTGCGTCTATGGTTTCAATTGCATTGAATCACGAAAAGCAAGAAAATCAATCATTTTATGAAATATCTGTTGATGAGTTCGAGAAACTTAATCAGATTCTGTTAAAATCAACTTTTTCGGAACGTGCAAACATGGAAGGTCTTGAACCAATGCGAATTGAAATGATTGTTCTAGCGAGTATTTTTACAAAATTTATTGTCAAAAAACTAAATATTAAAAAACTATACCAATCGGAATATGCAATTAAAGAAGGAATTGCATTTGGATTTATAAATAAGGAACTAAAAACAATAATATAAATTTTTAATTTATGTCGAAGATTCTTGTAGTTGATGACGAGCGAAGTATAAGAAATACTTTAAAAGAAATATTGGAATACGAGCATTATTCTGTTCAACTTGCTGAAAATGGAATAGATGCCTTAAAATTAATTGATTCTGAAAAGTTTGATATTATTCTTTGCGATATTAAAATGCCTCAAATGGACGGTATGGAAGTTCTTGATGCGATATTTGAAAAATCAATTGACACACCAGTAGTTATGATTTCTGGTCATGGAAATATTGATACAGCAGTTGAGGCAATCAAAAAAGGAGCATTTGATTTTATTGAAAAACCTCTGGATTTGAACCGATTGCTAATTACCATTCGCAATGCAATGGACAAATCTACTTTAATTACCGAAACAAAAGTTCTAAAAAGAAAAGTAAGCAAGACTTATGAAATGATTGGCGAAAGCGAATCAATCTCAAAAATAAAAGATATAATCGAAAAAGTAGCACCAACCGAAGCAAGAGTTTTAATTACAGGCGATAATGGAACTGGAAAAGAATTGGTTGCTCGTTGGTTACACGAAAAAAGTAATCGTGCCGATGGTCAGTTTGTAGAAGTAAATTGTGCAGCAATTCCTTCAGAATTAATTGAAAGTGAGCTTTTTGGTCATGAAAAAGGTTCTTTTACTTCAGCAATAAAACAACGAATTGGCAAATTTGAACAAGCCACAGGTGGAACTTTATTTTTAGACGAAATTGGCGATATGAGTCTCTCGGCTCAGGCAAAAGTTTTAAGAGCTTTGCAGGAAAATAAAATAACCAGAGTTGGGAGCGATAAGGATGTATCAGTTAATGTAAGAGTTGTGGCTGCAACAAATAAAAACTTGAAAAAGGAAATCGAAGAAAACCGCTTTCGAGAAGATTTATATCATCGACTGAGTGTAATTTTAATTCACGTACCTTCATTGAACGACAGAACCGATGATATTCCAAAGCTTGCCGAACACTTTATAAACCTTATTTGCACCGATTACGGAATGCAAGTTAAAACAATTGATAAAGAAGCAATAACAGAATTGCAAAAACACAATTGGACAGGCAATATTCGTGAGTTAAGGAATGTTATCGAAAGGCTTATTATTTTGAGTGGCAGCACAATAACAGTGCAGGATGTGAAGAGTTTTGCGTAAAAGGCTATCTTTTTAAATAGCCTTAATTTGTGTTAAAAAAATTACTTATTTGAAACAGTGATAGAAGCTCCTTGAAAGCCTAATTCTTGATTATTATTTTCAGTATTTCCACCTTTAACAGTATTTAATTCTTCATTGTTAAGAACGATAACTGTTTCGCTTTCAAACATTTTTTTCTTATCAGATTCATTTTTTTTCATTGTAGTAAATATTTTAAGTTAAAAATTATTCAAAACTAATAATAAAAAAATTAATATTACAAATTAGATTACAAAAATGAAAAACATTAAAATTTTCTATTTATTATGTGCATTATTTATATTATTTTATAAAATAAATATAGCTCAAAACGTTGTCATAGATTCACTTTTGAAAGAGTTCAAAAAAGTTAAACACGACACTACTAGATGCAATATTTATTTAAAAATTGGTGATTTATTAGAATCTGAGAATCTTGATTCTGCAATATATTATTATAAAAAAGCAATTCTTTTAATAGAAAATGAAAAAATCAAATCAGAGATTAATGTTATTTTATTAAAAATTAAATTATACAGGCAAATTGGAATTGCTATGTCAGATAATGGTAATTATGAACTTGCCATTGATTATTATAATAAATCATTAAAAATATCCGAAGATATTATTAAACAATTTCCAGAAAACCTAGATGTATTAGAGGGAATATCATTTGCTTACACTAATATTGGTCTCGCATGTTACGATATTGGGAGCTATGATAAAGCAATTGAAAAATTCCTGAAATCATTAAAAAATTCTGAAAAAATTGACGCTAATTTCCCTGATAAAATAGATGGAAAAAGAGGAATAACTTCAAGTTATAATAATATTGGAAATGTACATAAAAGCATAGGCAATTATGATGAAGCAATTCAGTATTTTTATAAATCTCTTGAAATTATTGAAGATTTGAAAATAAAATATCCAGAAGAATTTGAAATAAAAGAATGGGAACTTGCCTGTTACAATAATATTGGAGTATCATATTATTTTAAAAGTGATTATAAACAGTCATTAGACTATTTTATTAAAGCAATGAAAATTATTGAAGAAAGAGGCGACAAAAAATGGATGTCGTATTGCTATAGCAATATTGGAAATGTTTACTCTGATATGGAAGACTATACAAGTGCTAAAATATATTTTCTTAAATCGTTAAAAATTTTGGAAGAAATTAGAGATTTAAATGGGTTAGCTACAATTTACTGTAATTTGGCATTAATACAAAATACACTTGCAGAGAGAAATATAGATCAAAATCAAAATCTAAGCCTATCCCTTGAGTACGGAAATAAAGCAATGGAAATTGCTAAAGAAATAAATTCAGCAGTTTTAATTTATCAAGCTGCTGGAATTATTAAAAACAGCTACAAAATGCTTGGAAATTATAAAAAGGCTATTGATTATTATGATATTCTGGTTCAAACAAAAGATACTATTTTTAATGAGGAAAAGTCTAATTCGATTGCAGATGCAGAAAAGAAATTTCAAACCGAAAAAAAACAACTTCAAATTGAAAACCTCGAAAAAGATAATAGCCTTAAAAATAGCGAAATACAAAAACAAAAGATTTTAATTCTTTCTTTTGTTTTAGGATTTATCATCATTTTAGTTTTTTCAATATTTCTTTACCGACTTTTTGTTCAAAAGAAGAAAGCAAACATCCAATTAGCTCAAAAAAATATTGAAGTTGAACAAAAAAATGAAGAAATTACAACCCAGCGTGACGAGATTTCTGCTCAGAGAGATTTAGTTACATCTCAAAAAGAAGAAATTGAACATATTCATATTGAATTAACCGATAGTATAAATTATGCAAAACGAATTCAAGAAGCTGTTTTGCCAATTAGTGAAGAATATCGTTCAATTATGGGAGAACACTTTATTTTATTCCGTCCTAAAGACATCGTTTCAGGAGATTTTTACTGGACAGCAAAAATAAACAACACTCTAATTGTTGCAGTTGCAGATTGTACTGGACACGGTGTACCCGGAGCATTTATGAGTATGCTTGGAATAAGTTTCTTAAACGAAATAATAAGAAATAAAGCAATAACAAAAGCAAATGAAGTCTTAAACGAGCTTCGTAAAGAAATTATTAACGCTTTACAACAAAAAGGACATTCTGGCGAACAAAAAGACGGAATGGATATGAGCCTCATTGCAATAAATGCCCAAGATTCAAGCCCAAAATTCCAAGATTCAAGTCTCAAATCACAAATTTCAAGCTACAAGGTTCAAGGAAATGATGAATACTTCGACAAGCTCAGTACATTGCAATTGAATATTCGAACAATTGAACATTCGAATCATGAACTACAAACTACAAACAACAAACAATCTTACCATGCTCAATGGGCAGGAGCAAATAATCCTTTGTGGATAGTTAGCTGTAACGAAACTCTGACAGGGTTTAAAACCCTGTCAGAGTTCAATAAGGATGCGTCAGTCAACAACGAACTACAAACAACAACCGAGCTTGCGAGCTCAACGAAGTTAAACAACGAACTCCTCGAACTTAAGCCCGACAAAATGCCTATAGCCATTTACGAAAAAATGGATAGCTTCACCAATCACGAATTTCAATTAGTATCAGGAGATTGCATATATCTTATGTCTGATGGCTACCAAGACCAATTTGGTGGACCAAATGGCAAAAAGTTCCTCTCCAAAAATTTGAAACAATTGCTTATTGCAAATTGCCATTTGCCAATGGAAAATCAGAAGCAAATTTTGGAAAAGACTTTATTAGGCTGGATTGGAGATAGCGAGCAGATTGATGATATAACCATTTTAGGTTTGAAAATATAGTTTATGAAAATATATATTCTGTTTTTTTGTTTAATAGCCTTTTTGTATAACAATTTGTTATTTTCACAAGGAGCTGATAATAAGATTATTGATTCATTAAAAAATCAACTAAAATCTCATATTAACGATACTATAAAACTACAAATTCTATCTGATTTAAATTGGATTTTTTCGGGTATAGACGCAAATGTTTCAAAAGAATATGGTCTTCAGGAATTAAAACTTTCTAATAAAATTGAAAACAAAAAATGGATTGCACAATCTTATAATGACATTGGAATTTCGTGTTATAAATTAGGGTTGTTAGATAGTGCATTAGATTATTATAAAAAATCTTTACTAATCAGAAATGAACTAAATGATAGCAATTTAATAGCTTCTTCATTGAGTAAGTTAGGAGTAATTTATCTTGAACAAGGTAATTTTAACAACGCATTAGATTGCAATATAAGAGCATTAAAAATATATGAAGAAGCTACAAATGAAAATTATTTGGCAATGACCTTAAACAACATTAGTGCAATTTATGATAAACTGAACAATTACGATAAAGTTATTGAATATGGTGAAAAAGCAATTGAAATTCATTTGAAAAATGAACGCGATTATGATGCAGCTTTTTGTTATTCAAATTTAGCATCAGCATATAAAAGAAAAAATGATATTAATAAATCAAATGATTATTTGAAAAAAGGTCTTGAAATATTTACAAAATATGACGATAAATCAAATGAAGCTGCAGTTTTAAACGGTATTGGTATGAATCTTAGAGAAGATCATAAAGACAAAGAAGCATTGGTATATTATCAAAAAGCGTATGAAATTTCTATGCAAATAAATGACAAACTGAGCAAAGGACTTTATTGTCATAATCTTAGTGGTACTTATTCCGATTTGGGAAATTATTCACTTGCTGAAAAATACAGCCTCGAAGCTTTGGAAAATACAGAACCAACAAATAAATACCAGCTTACATTGATTTATCGTCAGCTAGCTATTTTAGGTGCATTTTTAAATAATGGAAAAAAATCTAAACATTATTTTGACAAATATGTTGATTTAAAAGATAGTATATACAATACTCAATCGTCGGGGCAACTTGCAGAAATGGAAACAAAATATCAGACCGAAAAAAAGCAACTTCAAATTGATAATCTTGAAAAAAGTAATAGTCTAAAAAATAGTGAAATTCAAAAACAAAAGATTTTAATCTTTTCATTTATAATTGGTTTCATTTTTATTCTAGTCTTTTCAATTCTACTTTATCGATTATTTATTCAAAAAAAGAAGGCAAATATTCTATTAGAAAAACAAAATGTTGAAATTTCTCAACAGAAAGAAGAAATAGAAGCTCAACGTGATGAAATAGAGACACAACGAGATAAAGTTAGCAATCAAAATCACATTCTTTTTGAACAAAAAAAGGAAATTACCGATTCAATTAATTATGCAAAACGTATTCAAACAGCTGTTTTACCATCTGGCGCTTATGCAAATAGCATACTAGGCAGTCATTTCATTTTATTCAAACCAAAAGACATTGTTTCAGGCGACTTCTATTGGGCAACACGAGCAAATGCATGGCTAATTGTAACAGTTGCCGACTGTACGGGACATGGTGTGCCAGGAGCATTTATGAGCATGCTTGGAGTAAGTTTCCTAAACGAAATTGTAAGAAAAAAAGAAGTTACAAAAGCAAGTGATGTTCTCGACCATCTTAGAGAATCAATAATAGAAGCTTTAAGCCAAACTGGTGAAACTGGAACACAGAAAG
>MEND01000157.1:51297-59645 GCA_001768975.1 Bacteroidetes bacterium GWA2_31_9
GTGCTATCAATACGACAAATAATCAACTGCAATTTGCTGGTGCAAATAATTCACTTTATATAGTTAGTAGCTCAAACCTACAAGGTTTTGAAAACCTTGCAGGTTTATCGGAGCAAACTGCGCCAGCCAACCTCAAACCACAAACTTCAAACTTCAAACTATTCGAGTTCAAGCCCGACAAGCAACCAGTCGCCATTTACGAGCACATGAAACCATTTACAAATCACATAATTCAACTTAATTCTGGTGATGCACTTTACTTAATGAGCGATGGCTACCAAGATCAATTCGGCGGTCCAAATGGCAAAAAGTTCCTCTCCAAAAATTTGAAACAATTGCTTATTGCAAATTGCCAATTATCAATGGAAAATCAGAAGCAAATATTGGAAAAAACTCTGATTGAGTGGATTGGAGAAGGAGAGCAGATTGACGATATAACTATACTCGGTATAAAGGTATAAGGTTTATAAGTCAATGCCGAATTAGAAAATGTTATGGAACGATGTGGAATTTACATTTTCTCAATCGGGATTGATAACATTACAATTCTTGGAATTAAGGTTTAAAAAATAAAAATTTCCTGATTCATACATAAGAAGTCTGCAACAAACTATTAACTTTGTTTCATTAAATAAATAAAAATGAAAAAAGTATTATTAATTTTTGTAAGTATTTCATTGCTATTCAATTTATCTCTTATAGCTGATGAAGGTATGTGGCTTCCGCTTTTAATAAAAAGTCAGATTTACGATAAAATGAAAGCAAAAGGATTAAATCTTACATCTGAACAAATTTACGATATAAATAATGCAAGCCTTAAAGACGCTATCGGTGGATTAGGAGAGTCTTCTGACCCAATGGGATTTTATTGTACAGGTGAAGTTATTTCTTCTGAAGGATTAATGCTTACCAATCATCATTGTGGGTTTGAATCAATTCAGGAGCATAGTTCAGTCGAACATGATTATCTTAAGGACGGTTTTTGGGCAAAATCTAAGCAAGAAGAACTTACAAACGAAACCATGACAGTTTCATTTCTTGTAAGAATGGAAGAAGTTACCGATAAAGTACTTGCAGAATTAAATGATACAATGAGTGAAGCTACAAGAATTGCAAAAATTGATGAAATATCAAGAAAGATTGCAAACGATGCAGCAAGCGGAACAAGTTATAATACTGATGTAAAAAGCATGTTTCATAATAATAAATTTTATCTTCTTGTTTACGAAACATTTCAAGATATTAGATTAGTTGGAGCTCCACCATCATCAATTGGCAAATTTGGTGGCGACACTGATAATTGGATGTGGCCTCGCCATACTGGCGATTTTAGCATTTTCAGAATTTACACCGGACCAGACGGGAAACCTGCAAAATATTCGAAAGATAATATTCCTTATAAACCTAAAAAACATTTACCAATTTCATTAAAAGGAGTTAAGGATGGCGATTTTTCTATGATTTATGGATTCCCTGGTTCAACAGAGCGTTATCTTACTTCTTATGGAGTAGAACAAACATTAAATATCTCAAATCCTGCTGCCGTTAGAATTCGTACAAAGAAACTTTCTATTATGAAAGAATTTATGAATCAGAGTGATAAAGTACGAATTCAATATGCTTCAAAATATGCAGAAACCAGCAATTATTGGAAATATTTTATTGGTCAAAACAAAGGTCTAAAAAGATTAAAAGTTTACGATCAAAAAACAAGTTTGGAGAATAAATTACAAACTTGGATTGAAGCAGATTCAACTAGAAAATCAAAATATGGAGAGGTTTTATATCAAATCGAAAAATCGTTTTCAGAAGACAAAAAAGTTGCTCTTGCACGACAATTTGTTTTTGAAGGAATGTTTCAAGGATCCGAAATCGTAATGTTTCCTTATCAGTCGTTTATGCTTTATAATGTATTAAAAAATTCTCCAAATTCAACAGATGCAATTAATGATGAAATTGCTATAATTAAAGACGACGCAAAAAACTACTTCAAAGATTACGATGTCAACATTGACAAAAAATTATTATCTGAATTATTAAAAATGTACTATAATGAAGTCCCTAAAGAATATCATTTTAATATTTTCAATACTGTAAATAAAAAATTCAAAGGCAACTTCGATAAATATGCTGAATATGTGTTCTCTAAATCAATTTTTGCCGATTCAACAAAATTTTTTAGTTTTTTAAATAACCCGAATTATAAAGCCATTGAAAAAGATCCTGCATTTGAAATTACACGTGAAGTATTAATTCTATATTTTCAATTTACCGCCGATAATGCTGGAACTAACGACACTCTTGATCAAGGAATGAGATTATTTGTGGCTGCTTTAATAGAAATGCAAAAAGACAAGCAGTTTTATCCCGATGCAAACGCAACTTTACGATTGACTTACGGAAGTGTTGGAAAATACAGACCTGCAGATGCAGTGAAGTTTAATTATTACACTACTATCAAAGGGATTATCGAAAAAGACAATCCAAATGATGACGATTTTAATGTTCCTCAGAAATTAAAAGATTTATATGCAAATAAAGACTATGGTCAATATGGCGAAAATGGCGACTTAAAAGTTTGCTTTACTACAAATAATGATATAACAGGAGGAAACTCAGGAAGCCCAGTTATAAATGGCGATGGCGAATTAATTGGTACAGCATTCGATGGAAACTGGGAAGCAATGAGTGGAGATATTGCTTTCGAAAACGATTTACAAAAAACAATAATTTGTGATATCAGATATGTTCTTTTTATCGTTGACAAATTTGCCGGAGCAACAAATCTAATCAACGAATTAACTATTGTAAAATAAATGTTTTTTAATTTTACATCTATTCTTTCTGCATTTATGGTACTTTTTGCTGTTATTGATATTATTGGATCAATTCCAATTATTCTTGATATTAAGGCAAAAAATGGAAATATAAATCCTCTTAGAGCATCACTTGCTTCATTAGCAATTCTATTATTATTTCTTTTTGGTGGCGAAAGAGTTTTATCTATTTTGGGAGTTGATATTTCATCATTTGCAATAGCCGGTTCTTTTGTTGTGTTTTTCGTAGCATTAGAAATGGTTTTAGGCGTTGAAATTTTCAAACAAGATAAACTTTCAGGAGCCTCAATAGTTCCAATTGCTTTTCCACTCATTGCTGGTGCAGGATCAATAACTACACTTCTTTCGATTAGAGCCGAATATAATGTACAAGATATAATTGTAGCTTTAGTTTTAAATATTTTAGTTGTGTTTTTTGTACTAAAATCTACTAGGTTTTTTGAAAAAATATTAGGTCAAACAGGTATTCTGATTTTACGCAAAATATTCGGAATTATACTTTTGGCAATTGCTATTAAACTGTTTGTGGCAAATACGGGTATTAATATTGGAATTAAACCTTAAAAAACAATGAAACATTCATGACTAAAAAGAGACACACAAAATAATGATTATTTAGTAATTTAGAATTTAGAGATTTCGGATTTTACTGCGATAGCAAATGCAAGAAAAACACAGAGCAATTTTTAATATTTAAAACAAACCTTTGCTTCTCAGCGACTTAGCGGTAAAAAAAACTGCGTAGCAACCTCGAACTAAAAACAATGTAGCAATTTAACAATGAAACTTCTCCTCCTAATATTTCTACTTTTCATAATATCGGCAAGCTTATTTTCTCAAGAAATAATTTTAGATTCAACTGCAACCCAAAAAATAAACAAAAAAGTACTTGTAATCCCATTCAGTCCAAGACTTTATTATAACGATGCCGATAAAGATATTGCCAAACAAACAGGCAAAACCTTTGAACAAATAATGAATGCGTTCAGAATTGGTTATGATTTTAGCCTTATAAAATCATTAAACGACACATGTTCTGCAATAAGTATTTTATCCGGATATACAATATCTAACAACGAAGATATTGAAGATATTTATTCAAACTCTATTTATGTTTTCGAAAAAGCAATGGGATTCGATAAGAAAAAACCAAATGGCTACGTTCACAGTCAGCTAATGATGAGCGATAAAAAAGCTGAAAAAGATCTTAAAAAAGCCAAAAAACACAATGGCGGCGAAGTAGTTAGTCCAGTTAAGGATGTTACAAATAAATTTATGCATGTTAAGTTTATTTCTCCTTCATATTTAATTGAACTCTCAAAAAAATACGAAGCAGATTATGTATTATTTATAAATCAATTTGAAATAATTGGAAATTATTTGAATCCTTATGAAACTGGAAATAATACTAATAATATGCTAATTAAAGTTCATTATTCCTTATATAGTTCAACCGGAAAATATTTATTTGGAAGTTTTGCCAGCTCAGAATACCCATCAATCCTAACCGATATAAACAAAATATCATTAAATTATTTTCATCTTGTAAATAATCAAATCATCAAAAATATTCCTCTCGAACCCGAGAAAAAAAGATTAAAATTAAAATAATATTTTTCAATTTTTGACGAACACAAAGACTATCTTATCAAAATTTGATTTTCAAAATATGTTTTCAATTAACTTTTCTTTATCATTGCTCATTGACTGTTTAAGAAGTTTAATTTAAATCAATTTTTATGAGAAAAAAGTTACTAGTATTAATTGCCATTTTTGGCATTGTTTACTTTTGTCCCAGCTTAAGTATTGGACAAAATGTTAGTCATGACGTTATTTATCCATCAGAGTTTTTAGAAACAAGACCTTTAAGGGATATTGTTAAAGACTATCCTTTTGTAGAAAAAGACTCAAAAGGAGTTGTACATGAATCTATTGACAGAAAATACAGAAAACCTCAAACGTTTATTTACTCTCCTGCTGATGGTCCTCAGTATGGTGAAGATCCTTCTGTTCGACAAACTACAATGGGAACAAGACCAATTGTTTCAAACAAAGCAATAATAAAAAATTGGGCTGGACAAACAGCTTCAAGCTTTAGACCATTTGATCCAACTGGAGCAGCAGGTCCAAATCATTATGTTCAGGCAATAAATGGAACTCCATTTAAAGTATTCAATAAATCTACAGGAGCAAATATGCTAACTGCAAATATTGGTTCATTATGGAGTCCTGCAACAGCAAATGATGGTGACCCTATAATAATGTATGATAAATATGCTGACAGATGGTTTGTTAGTCAATTTGGACAAACAGGAAATAGCATTTACATTGCTATATCACAAACAAATGATCCAACAGGTGCATACTATGCCTATACATACACATCGCCACAATTTCCTGATTATTTAAAATTTTCAATATGGGAAAATGGTTATTATATGACATCAAATCAATCAACTGATAGAGTTTTTTGCTTTGAAAGAGATCAAATGATTGCTGGAAATCCTTCAGCTCGATCAATAAGTGCTACATTCTCAACGGGTTCAACAGACGCTTTTTTTGTTCCACTTCCTGCTGATGCTGCTGATGGTTCTCTTCCTACAGCTGGAACACCTCTTCCTTTTTTCTCATTATATGACAACGCTTGGGGTGGTGGAAATGATGGAGTTAAATTTTGGAATATGACTGTAAATTGGGGAGCAACAGCAACAGCATCAATTAGTGCTGCTACTTTAATTCAAACAGCTGCTTTTGATGCTTCTTATGATGCAAGTTGGAATGATGTTACACAGCCAGGAACTACTACAAAGCTAGATGGTATTGGCGGAGTTGCAACATATAGAGCACAATGGAGACCTTGGAACGGATATAATTCACTAGTTATGAACTGGGGGGTTAAGATTAGCACTACTCAAAGAAGTATTAGATGGGTCGAATTAAGACAAGATCAAACATCTGGCACTTGGAGTTTATATCAAGAAGGTACTTATACGCCTGATACTCATACTCGTTGGATGGGAAGTATTGCAATGGATGATAATGGAAGTATTTCATTAGCTTATTGTAAGTCCTCTTCAACTGTTTATCCTACTTTATGTTATACTGGGAGACTTGCAAGCGATCCTCTTGGTGAAATGCCTTTCACCGAAACAATTGCAATTGCAGGAACATCTTCTCAAACAAGTGGAAACAGATATGGTGATTATTCTCACACATCTTTAGATCCCGACGGAGTTACTTTCTGGCATACAGGAGAATACATTTCTGGTGGAGTAAAAACACGAGTTTATTCATTTCAGTTACCACTTGGTACTGTACCTCCAGTTGCAGATTTCACCGGAACACCTACAACTATTTTACCTGAGCAATCTGTTCAATTTACAGATCAAACAATGAACGCTCCTACAGCATGGTCTTGGGATTTTCTGGGAGGCACACCTTCAACCTCTTCATTACAAAATCCTTCTATAATTTATAGTAATCCTGGAACTTATGATGTAACACTTACAGCTACAAATCCTTATGGAAATAATGCTATAACAAAAACTTCTTATATTAATGTTGTTGCTCAAGCACCTGTTGTTGATTTTATTGGAACACCAACTGCTATTAATACAGGAGGTTCTGTTGCATTTACCGACCAATCAACAAATACACCAACTTCATGGTTATGGACTTTCTCTGGAGGAACTCCAGCATCTTCTACTTTACAAAACCCAACTGTTGTGTATAATTCAAATGGAGTTTATGATGTTTCATTATCAGCAACTAATACCTATGGGTCAAATTCTTCAACAAAATCATCATATATTACCGTTAACTCTCCTTCAAATACAGGAGGCTGGATTGAACAAGCATCAGGTTTTGCTACTGCTTCAAGAGGAATAAGTGGGATAAGCATTGTTGATGCAAATACAGCATGGGCTTGGGCATACGATGGAGCAAATACATCAAACTATATTAAAGATTTCACATTAACTTCAAATGGCGGAACAACTTGGACTGCTAAAACTATTAGCGGAAATACTGGTTTTGCAATTGCAAATATTTCTGCAATAAGTAGCACAGTTGCTTATGCTTCATTGTATCCTACTGCAACAGCTGGAGGAAAAGTTATGATAACTACTAATGGAGGTACAACTTGGACTCAACAAACCACTGCTACATTTAGCAATGGATCAAGTTTCTTAAATTTTGTTCATTTTTTCGATGCAAATAATGGAGTTTGTATGGGAGACCCTATAAACGGGAAGTTTGAAGTTTATAATACGACTAACGGAGGAACAACTTGGACGTTAAATACACATGCTGGATTAGCAATAGCAACCGGATATGGTTATGTTAATGATTTCTGTGCTGTTGGTGATAATATCTGGTTTGGATCTAACACAAATAAAGTTTTTAGGTCAACAGATAAAGGTTTAACTTGGGCATCGTCTTCAACAACTTTAACAGAAGTCAATGTATTATCATTCTCAGATGCAAATAATGGTTTTGCAATTTATTCTACTAGTTTTACCGTAAACAAAACTTCAAACGGTGGTGCAACTTGGACTGCATATACTCCTTCAGCAAATATGCGACAATCTGATTTATGCCTTGTTCCTGGATTATTAAATACATTTGTTTCGGTTGGTGCCGGAACTGGTGATTTAGGCTCTTCATACACAAAAAATTTAGGAGTTGCATGGGACACAATTGATTCTGGAAATCAATATACTGCTGTTAAATTTTTAGATCAAAATACTGGATGGGCTGGTGGATTTAACACTAGTGCAACTGTTGGTGGTATTTATAAATGGTATGGAGCTCCAACTTTAAGTTGTTCTGCAAATCCTTCAACAATTATTACAGGAAATTCTTCGACAATATTTGCAGATGCAGCTGGTGGATATGGTCATTATGTTTATAATTGGGAATCAAATCCAGCAGGTTTTTCAGGAACTAGTGCAGGAGCAACAGTTAGTCCAACTGTAACAACAGATTACTCAATTACAGTTACTAGTGCATTTAACGAAGTTATTTCAACTTGCTCAATTATAGTTGAACCAGTAGGAATTTCTGAAGTTGAAAATTCTGCTATTAATATTTATCCTAATCCTGCGAGAAATGAATTAAATATTGATTTCGGAAGCATAAGCAGTTCTGATTTAACTGTTAAAATTTATAATCTAGTAGGAGAATTAATTTACATGAAAAAATATACTGATTTTGAAAGTAAAGCTAAAATCGAACTTAGCAAATTCTCAGCAGGAGTATATTATTTAAGTGTAAGTAGCAATAAAGAGTTTGCTAAAAAGAAAATAACTATAATTAAATAATTTAGTTAATAACTGAAAAAAGTCCTCAAATTGAGGACTTTTTTTTGAATAATACTCTCATTTTCTATATCACGATTTCCTCTTTCAGTTTAAATTTTAATTCAAAGAATTGTAATGTCGTCAATACCGATTAAGAAACTGTATGTTTCATTTCATTGCACAACATTTTCTAATTCGGCATTGACTTATA
>MEND01000158.1:0-876 GCA_001768975.1 Bacteroidetes bacterium GWA2_31_9
TGTTTGATATTCCTCCATTATTCCGAATAATTCACGAACAATCCAGAACCGATTGGAAAGAAATGTACAAGGTTTTTAATATGGGACATCGATTTGAATTATATGTGCCACAGGAAATTGCAAACGAAATAATTTTAATTTCAAATTCTTTTAATATAGAAGCAAAAATTGTTGGCTATTGCGAAAAATCAGAATCCAAAAAACTTACTATTAAATCGGAATTTGGGCAATTTGAATACTAATTTTTTTATATATAACAACAAATTTAATAAGTGATGTTACACAAGAATCGAAAAATTAACCACAATAGACACATAGCTCACATAGAAAAGAACACAATAGTGGAAATTCTATGTGAAAAAACTATGTTTCTAATGTTCCTATGTGGTAAAAATACAATTTGCGTAATATCCTAAATAACTAACAAAAGAACATTTGAACATTAGAATAACGAATTTTGAACCTCAAACCTCAAACCTCAAACCTCAAACAACTAACAACAAACCTAAACTACAAACAACAAACTAAAATATGGCAAACGATTTAATTTTCGACAGACTTGAAGGCGTAAAAATGCGATACGAGGAAGTATCAGTTCTTATAACTGAACCGGATATACTTTCTGATATGAAACGATATATAAAGTTGAATAAGGAATATAAAGAGCTTCAACCAATTATTCAAAAATATGCTGAATATAGAAATATACTTAGCAATCTACAAAATGCAAAAGACATTTTATCAAAAGAAAAAGACGAAGAAATGCGTGAAATGGCAAAGCTTGAAATTGAAGAATTATCAAGCCAAGTAGAGCCAATAGAAGATGAAATTAAACTTCTGCTTATTCCTTCCGACCCCGAAGATGATAAGCAGAAG
>MEND01000158.1:954-5573 GCA_001768975.1 Bacteroidetes bacterium GWA2_31_9
CGAATCTGGAGTGCATCGTGTGCAACGTGTTCCACAAACCGAAACTCAAGGCAGAGTGCATACTTCAGCGGCATCAGTTGCAGTTTTGCCCGAAGCCGATGAATTTGATATTGATTTAAGAGCCGAAGATATTCGCAAAGATACATACTGCTCCTCAGGACCTGGCGGACAATCGGTAAATACAACATATTCGGCGGTTCGACTTACACATATTCCAAGTGGAATTGTTGTAACATGCCAAGACCAAAAGTCACAAATAAAAAACTACGAAAAGGCTTATGCCGAACTTCGTACAAGATTATATAACTTAGAATATCAAAAATATTTAGATGTAATTTCTAAAAAGCGAAAAACAATGGTTTCTACCGGCGACCGCTCTGCAAAAATCAGAACATATAATTATCCACAAAGCCGCTTAACCGACCATAGAATTAACCTTACAATTTATAATTTATCGAATGTTTTAAATGGTGATATTCAGGAAATTATCGATAAGTTGCAAATGGCTGAAAATACAGAACGATTAAAAGAAAGTTCATTGTAAAAGAAGAAGTTATACAATTTAGCTGATTGTAACCGTTTACAAACGTTTGTTGTCGGTTTGTAAGTAATTAAAATATAGAAATTTGAGTAGGCAGTTGCATATATAAACGAGTTACAAGCAACCCTAAAAGACGATAGTGCAAACATTAAACATATAGACTATGACAAGAATAGAGAGACAATAATTTTAGTATCTTTGCAACAATGAAAGTATTAGACACATTTGCAGGAGCAGGCGGTTTTAGTTTAGGTTTTTACCTAACAGGACAATATGATATTATTGGTGCTATTGAATATGACCAATGGGCAGCAGACACCTTTAAATTCAATCACCCTGAATCAACCGTTATCGTTGGCGACATACAACAGTATAGCGAAGAATTTTTATTGGAAACATTCAAAGACAAACCTGACATTATTTTAGGCGGACCACCTTGTCAGGGTTTTTCGATAGCAAACAGAAAAGCTGGCGACCCAGCCGACCCAAGAAATTCATTATTTAAGGAGTTCGTAAGACTTGGTAAAATCTTTGAACCTAAGATAATGATAATGGAAAATGTTCCCAATCTTATAAAAGCAAGAACTCACGACAAAGAACTTGTTATTGATATTATTATAAAGGAATTAGAAAATTTAGGGTATTATGTATATCATACAATATTAAGTGCAACAGATTATGGAGTTCCTCAAATTAGAAAAAGGCTTGTAGTTATTGCATCAAAGGTCAAGTTAGACAATCCTTTTCCTGAGCCAACTCATTCAATTGAAAGCAAACCAATTACTTTATTTAATTCTGCACTACAACAAACACCAACTTTGTGGGACGCAATCTCAGACTTGCCTCAAATTGAAGCACGAGAAGGAGCAGAAGAAATGAACTATGAAATACCCGCAAAAAATTCTTTTCAAAAGTATTTGCGTGGACATTCAGATAAAGTTTATAATCATGTTGCAATGAAGCATTCCAAAAGAATGGTTGAACGATTTGCTTCTATGAGTTGCGGAAATTCAATTTCAGATGTGCCAGACCATTTAAAGCCATTTAAAAGAAATGGTAATGGTGAATTTTCAGAAAAATTATTTGACCAAAATAATAGAAGAATGTATCCAGACAGACCTTGTCACACAATAGCAGCTTCTTTTTATGCAAATTTTGTTCATCCATTTAAAAACAGAAATTTCACACCAAGGGAAGGGGCAAGAATTCAGACATTTCCTGATTGGTATGTTTTCCAAGGCAAACCAACAGTAGTTAGTCATAAACTTTTACAACGGGAAGGTAGAGAAGAAGAAAAACACCTTTGCCAATACAACCAGATTGGCAATGCAGTTCCTCCGTTTTTAGCGAAAGCAATAGCGGAAAATATTTTATCACAATTAACAATTAAGCAAGACGAAAAATGTTTGTTCACGGAGACAATTTAAAACAAAAGGAATCTCATAAAGAGAAATACATCGACCAAGAAGCCAAAAACTATCTTGTTGAAATACGCATTGAGTATGATAAATGGTGTAAAGCTAATGAGGAATTAAAAGGTCCGTTTTCAGCTATGGACGAAGGGGATTTTGAAATCATTAATAAAAGAGTACAGCTATTTTCTGAGTATAAAGAGTTTATTGACCAACAGAAATATGCAGAAAAGTTTGACTCACGTTCAAATTTACACTCCTCTGTTTTAGAAGAATTTATCTTTTACATATTCAGAGATTTAGTTTACGAGTTTTCAACCTCTGCAATCTTAGGTAAAGCACATACTTTCAAGGATATATTTTTCAATTCGACTTCCTATAAAGAAATGGTTACAAGACCAAACGCAAAAGTCGAAAAGAAAGACCACGATTTTATTATTGGTGTAAACATACAAACAACAATGAATTGTGTTGGTAGCACAGACACTGAATCCCACAACTGGCAAATTCCAGCTGTAGCAATTGAGTGCAAAACATATCTTGACAAAACAATGCTTGAAGGTTCTTCAACGGCAGCCGAACAATTAAAACATAGAAATCCTAATGCAATTTACATTGTAGTAGCAGAATGGCTTAAACTAACAGAACAAGTAAACTTAAAGAAGTTCAAGGTTGACCAAATCTACGTTTTGAGGAAACAAAAAAACACTGACAGAGAATATCGTTACGCAGACACATACAAAAAGAATCCAATTTTTGAAGACGTTGTTCAACACCTTTTTGACACAGTTCGCAATCACTTGACTTCTGACTGGGAAGGTGGCATAAATTACGGGCTACAAAAAGGATATTTAATGTAACGAAATACGAAAGAAGGGCAGCTTGTAACAAGCGGTATAAAACATTGGGGTTTAAGTGGTTATTCGAGCATTCTGCCCCGCATCAAGTTCGGTGTAACTGGACAGGATAGTGACCCGCAATCCCCAACGTTTCATACCGCCAACCGTTAGTGCCAAGCAAACAACACGCAGTACAAAATATTAAACTATGAATAATTCGATATCTTCTATTTCATTTTCAATCTTTTCAAATAAAGGTGTTTATGCATTATTGCTAGGTTCAGGAATTTCTCGGAATTCGGGAATTCCAACAGGTTGGGATATCGTAATTGACCTAATTAAGAAGTTAGCTGTTTTAAATAATGAAAAGTGTGAACCATCTCCTCAAGAATGGTTCGAAACAAAGTTTGGAATCGAAGCTAATTACTCAACAATATTAGGGAAATTAGCTAAAACTCCTGATGAGAGATTAAATTTATTAAAACCATATTTTGAATCAAGTGATGAACCACAACAACCAAGTAAAGCTCACTCTTTTATAGCAAAGTTAATTAAGAGAGGTTATATTAAAGTCATAATCACAACAAACTTTGATAGGCTTCTTGAAAGTGCACTAAGAAATGAAGGCATTGAACCTACAATAATAAAACACCATGAAGATATAAAAGGTGCATTACCAATTGTTCATAATGAATTTACTTTAATCAAGTTAAATGGTGATTATCTTGATAGTCGGTTTTTAAATACAGAAGATGAATTATCAGAGTATAATGGTGAACTTCGCAATTATTTGTTAAATGTAATAAATGAATTCGGTTTGATTTCATGTGGTTGGTCTGCTAAATGGGATACTGGATTAATTAATGTATTAAGACAAAGTGAGAATTTTAGATTTTCAAGTTATTGGTCTTATCTTGGGAAATGCGAAGAAGAATTAATTGAAATTTCTAAGTTTAGAAAAGGTGAAACTGTCGAAATGGCTAGTGGTGATAGTTTTTTTGAACAAATTTATGAGAATATAGATGCTCTTGAAAAACTAAATAATAATCATCCATTAAGTCCAGATATCGCAGTTGCTCGCATTAAAAAATACCTAACTAAAGACGAATATAGAATTCAATTTCATGATTTCTTTATGCAAGAAATAGATATTGTATTCGATAAAATAAAGGAATTACACAAATCTCATACATTCACTAACTCAGAGCATTTAAAGCACTTGCTTTTAAGTTATGCGACAAATCTTGAAATTACAATTCCAATGCTTGTGAATAGTGTATATTGGTCAAAAACACAACATTATTACATATATAAAGAATTATTATCTCGACTTTACATTCCTTCATATGGCGGTGCATCTTATTGGCAAGGGACTGAAAATTTCAAGCAATTTTCAGCTCTTATAGTATTTTACTCTTTAGGAATTATGGCAGTAAAATCTAATAAATATGAAATATTAGAATCTTGTTTTAACTTGAAAGTCGATAAGGATGAAACACAATATTCTGAGCAAATTTATTTAATAGAAAATGTTCAGCCTTGTTATGGTGTGGTAGATAATAAAATAATGAATAGTGAAATTCTTGGTAAGAACTATCATACTCCAGTAAGTACATATTTACATCAATTACTACGACCTTATTTTAAGTTTTTTATACCATCAGATAAGGATTTTGAAAAAACATTTGATGTTTTTGAATACTTAATCTCTTTGAATTATCAGTTTTTGTTAGGAGACGAAAACTTTGATTGGGCTCCATGGGGCGAATTTAAATGGAGAAGAAACATGAGAAATGACACTATAACAAATTTTGATACACAAGCTGA
>MEND01000158.1:5587-7162 GCA_001768975.1 Bacteroidetes bacterium GWA2_31_9
TGCTAGGCGCTAACATCACCTAATATAACAGTTGGGTAGATGTGGTTTTTGTAAGCTCGTAACTTTTGTTTAACTTTATCTCGGTTGGATAAGGAAGTGCCTTGAAACCCAACCGTTATATAGCTGAGAACCGTTGTCATGCTCTCTAGATACTTGGATAGACAGCATTTTCCTAATGAATAAAGTGGGAAATTATTTATTTTTTTGTATATTTGAATTCAGAAGAAAATTCTATGAAACAGAAAATTCATCAAATTGATATAATAATAGATAAATTAACTAATTCTATTGAAAATATTACAACAGGAGATGTTTTTGATACCGAAGTTACACAAATTCATGCAAGTAACAATAAGGAGATATTAAAAAAAGATTGGCAATTTGATTGGAGGCATGAGATTGCTACAAGTAACAAAAAAATATATAAATTAACAATTAGAAATAACCCTAAAGTTATTCAAGGTTTAATTAGTCTTGAAGATAAGAAAGATCATCTTTTCATGCACTTAATTGAAAGTGCTAAATTTAATAAAGGGAAATCAAAAATATATCTTGGAGTTCCTGGAAATTTAGTTGCTTTTGCCTGCCAACATTCTTTCATAAAAGGTTATGATGGATATGTTTCGTTTATTTCTAAATCAAAATTAATAGAGCATTACTCGGAGTCTTTAGGTGCAAAAGTATTGCATGGAAATACCATGATTATTGATACAAGTGCAGCTTTAAAATTAATTCAAAAATATTTTAATAAATAATATTATGGGCTTAATAAAAGAACCAATAGATGTTGATTTTTATGTTGATGGTCGCGAGTTGACAGATGAAGAATGTCGATTGATTAGTGAATATATTAAAAATCAAAAATTAAAACAAAAAGGATTATTTATACCAACAATTAAACCTTTAAGTAAAAAGAAAAAAAAGCTTGAGGTTTAATAAATACTAATTTCCCAAACTAATTATTATTAGCACAACCGCTTAACACCGTGTGTAGCAGCCATTTTTTTGATATTTAAACTCTAGGCTGATGCCATGCACATAGGTCTGAAGTCAAAAGAACGTTGCCAACGCCCAACCGTTACCGCCATGCAAAAAGACAAACGTTGCGGAGAAAAATCTTCTTAATCGCAGAATTATTTGCGGAGAATAATTGATTTGCGGAGAAAAAAGCATTATATTTGTAGCAAATTATGCGGAGAATAAAATTATACATACACGAAAATGAAAATTGGACAGATTTCTTTTGGGACGAAAAGAAAGTGTCGCTGAAATTAGCAAAAACGAGAAATTTGCAAGGTCGATTATTAGGGAAAATGGAATCTTTAGGGTTCGACTTACAAGATGAGGCTGTTTTAAACACTTTGACTATTGAAATTGTAAAATCATCAGAAATTGAAGGTGAGATTCTTGATTTAGAACAGGTTCGTTCTTCAATAGCAAGAAGGCTTGGGATAGAACTTGCTGGAGCAATTGAATCAGAGCGGTATATTGATGGTATTGTTGAGATGATGCTTGATGCTACACAGCGATATCAATTACCATTAACCAAAGAAAGACTTTTTGGTTGGCATTCGT
>MEND01000159.1 GCA_001768975.1 Bacteroidetes bacterium GWA2_31_9
GTCCTGCTTTTGGGGGAAATATTATTGCAACTATCATTAATCCTGAGAACAAACCACAAATGGCGACTGTTCGTGAGGGTGTAATGAAAAAAGAAATATATTCTAAAAAGCATTCTGGCGAAATATTAAACATTAAAGTTTCGGAAATAATTTCTGATACCGATTTTGTTGTAAAAATTATTGAGCGACATATCGAAAAGAGCAAACTTAATCTTAAAAGTGCAAACATCATTATTGCAGGTGGTTACGGAATGGGCTCAAAAGAAAACTTCAACCAGTTATACAAATTGGCTGAAGTAATTGGTGGCGAAGTTGGAGGCTCAAGAGCTGCTGTTGACTCTGGATATACTGAACACGAACGCCAGATTGGTCAAACTGGTTTAACCGTTCGTCCAAAACTTTATATTGCTTGTGGCATTTCTGGTCAAATTCAGCATCGTGCTGGAATGGCAGAATCTGCTATGATAATTTCCATCAATAACGATAAAAATGCTCCGATAAACGAAATTGCTGATTATGTAATCATCGGCGATGTTATGGAAATTATCCCCAAAATGATAAAATATTACAAAGAAAACACTAAATAAAAAAAGAGCTGTTTGTAGTTTGTTGTTTTTTAGTTTGTTGTTGCTACGCAGTTAAAGATTAAGTATTACAGTTAATAATAATTTGAAAATAAGATATTTTAATTGCCACGTCCTTATTGCCACGTCCTTTAGGGCGTGGGTTTAATTTTAATTTACAAATTCAGGGCTTTAGCCCTTTTAAACATTTATAAAGAAAAAAATGCCTCTAAAACTCAAAAACTTTAAATTTCACAAAACAAAGACTATCAATACAATATCTTTAGAGGGATTTTGTGTTTTTGTGCTTTGGTGGCGAAAAAAAATCTTTTCGGAGTAACCTCAAATATTAAATTTTAAATATTACATCTTAAATATCTCACATTATGTCAAATTTTTACACAGACAATAAAGACCTAAGATTTCATGTTTTTCATCCTTTGATGAAAAGAGTTGTAAAACTTAAGGAAAATGATTTTATAGACAAAGATAAATACGACTATGCTCCTTTCGATTACGAAGATGCAGTTGATAGCTACGATAAAATTCTTGAAATTATTGGCGAAATAAGTGCTGATATTATTGGTCCAAATGCAGTTGAAGTTGACCGTGAAGGTCCTCGTGTTGAGAATAATCATGTTATTTATGCAAAAGGAACTGACGAAAACCTTAAAGCTCTTGAAAAAGCAGGAGTTAATGGTTTTACACTTCCTCGTAAATATGGCGGACTAAATATGCCAACCACAATTTACATCATGGCAAATGAAATAATTTCACGTGGAGATGCAAGTTTTTCAAATATTTATGGACTTCAGGATATTGCAGAAACATTACATGAGTTTGCTACAGAAGAAATTCAAAACAAATATTTACCAAAATTCCCCGAAGGCGAAACCGGAGCAATGGCACTTACTGAGCCAGATGCGGGTTCCGATTTACAAAGAGTTCAGCTTAAAGCTCATTACGACGAAAAACGCAAAACTTGGCTATTGAACGGCGTAAAACGTTTTATCACAAATGGCGATGCACATATTTCGTTGGTTTTGGCTCGTTCCGAAGAAGGAACTACAGATGGTCGCGGTTTATCAATGTTTTTATATTATAAAGACGAAACAAGAACGGTAAGAAGAATTGAAGAAAAAATGGGAATTCACGGTTCGCCAACTGCCGAACTTGTTTTTAAAGATTCTCCTGCTATACTTATTGGCGACCGTAAGCTTGGGCTTATAAAATATGTAATGTCGTTGATGAATTCGGCTCGTTTAGGAATTGCTGCTCAGGCTGTTGGAATTTCGGAAGCTGCTTATCGCGAATCGTATAAATATGCAATTGAAAGAGTTCAGTTCGGACGACCGATTATTGAGTTTCCTGCAGTTTACGAAATGCTTACAAATATGAAAGCAAAAACTCTTGCTTCGCGTGCATTGCTATACGAAACTTCAAGATTTGTTGATATTTACAAAGCATATATTCATATCGAAAAAGAACGAAAATTAACTCCCGAAGAACGAGCTCTTGCCAAAACTTACCAGCGACAAGCTGATATTTTTACTCCACTCGTAAAATTAGTTTGTAGCGAATATTGCAACCAGAATGCTTATGATGCACTTCAAATTCACGGTGGAGCAGGTTATATGCAAGATTTTCCAATCGAAAGAATTTACCGAGATGCACGTATTACATCGATTTACGAAGGAACAACACAATTACAGGTAATTGCCTCAATGCGAGGAGTTGAAACAGGTTCGTATTTACAAGTAATTAAAGATTACGAAACTATTGTTTTTCCAAATAATCTACAATATTTGAAAGATATTTTGCTCGAAATGAGAGCTGATTACGAAGTTGCCCGAATCAAACTCAACGACAATAAAGACAACGATTTCAGTAGTTTTCACTCACGCCGACTTGTCGAAATGGGTGGCAATATTATTATGGGTTACCTTATGCTTATTAAAGCCAAAATCGAAAAAGAAAACAAAGATGCAGCCGAAGTTTTCATTAAAATGGCACAAGCCGAAAACAAAGCAAAAGGCAACTACGTGCACAACAGCGAATTAAAAGACTTGGGTTTGTTTAAGGACTTTACGGCGGAGGAGAAGGTTTAGGTTACATATATGATAAGCTTGGGATTGTTTCATCACTATTCAAGGACATAAATGATGATATGGAGTAGAAAAATTGTATAATTACATAAACGCCAATGTTTTATAAAGGATGTTGCATGTCCCTAAAGTCAACTTTTTGTTTCCTCTTTGTAATTACTCGATTGTAATAAGTAGACAATTCCAATTGAATTTCTTTTTCATTAATAATCTGATTGATAGTTTCAATTAAATTTTCTTTGCTGGAAATTTTAAATGATTTAGCTCCTTTAATGGAAGATGGAAATATTATTTCTGAAAATCTAGTGCTGTTTTTTGTATTAATTTCAAAAATTCTCCATGTAAATCCACTTAATTCAGGAACGCCAATATGAAATGCATAAGTTCTTGAGTTATCTGATAAATCACCTATTGTTACAATTGGCACAAAAATACCATCTGACTCTAACTTTAATGATTCCGCTAGTTTCTTTAAAGTGTCATAAATGAAGTTTTCTTCATTCTTTTCAAAATTCCATTTAAACAAGTTATCTGCCATGACTATTTAATTTATATTACAAAATATTGGATAATGGTCTGAGTATTTATGTTTACCACTAACTTCATCTTTTACCAATATATCTGTTGGATTGTTATTTAAATTTACCGTTTCAATTATTTGGATTTTATTTGGAAAAACTTTGTCTATCAAATCCTTGGAGCATACGACTTGGTCAATAAACTGCCATTTGAGATTTCCTTCACGTTCAATTCTAAATGAACCTTTAGCACCGCAGTTAGAACCGAGTAATTCATCGCCGAGATAATTCCACATTGGATTATACAAATAATAGTGTTTTGTATTATTTTTTAAAACAAAGTTGTTAGTATTAATTTCTGAACTCCAAGGAATAGCATTTACACCTAAAATTGAACACATTTCTGTGTCCCAAGGGGCTAAATTAAAATCTCCTATAAATATGACTTTTTTATAAAAGTCGCATATTTTAAAAATTTCGTTTCTAGTTTGTTCTGAATAATACTTTTGGTTGAATGAATCATACAATTTACTCCAAAGATGTACTCCACAAATTGCAATTTTTTCAGAGTTCTTTTCAACAACACAAACTGCAATTCTGCCTTCTAAATAATGTTCTCTATATGTCAATTGAATTTGAGACTTTGCAAAACCAGTAACTACCTTTCTTGATTTATTTCCTTTAAAATCAATTTTAATATAATTATTATCTACAACTCCTAGTTCAAATTTTTTATTGCTTTCAGCTATAAAAAACAAATCAGGATCTTTGTCTTTAATCAATATAGAAAGAACATCCGTCTTCGTCTCAGGGTTATTCTTTATATTCCAAAAAGAATCTTCATATTCGCCTCAATATCTGTTTTTACAGCTGCAATCATATGTATACTCGCATATTGCTGGTATATATAAATTATTCACAATTTTGTTTTTTTAAACTATTTTCCAGTAACGAATATAATAAATGTTTTTGAATTAGACTGTTTTTTTCTTTGTTTGGATTATAATATTCTAGTTGCTATGCAATTGGTATTATTTTTTCCCCAATAATTTTTCCGGATATTTTAAGTATTAAATCTACAGCACTTAAAAAAGCAGATGAAGTTAAAAGGTTGGACTTTTTCGGGTTTAAATCATGTGCATCATCATTTCGGATTTCTCTTAATCCATTAGCAAAATGATATTCTTCTGGCAAAATGAATTTATCTTCTTTAGCATAATCTAAATAGTCTTTAAGTACAGGAAATGCTTTCTTTTTCATTTTATCTTTGAATGAAATATCACTAGAATATTTTTCTTTAAGTAAATTCTCTATTATTTTTGTTAAAACTGCAATTGCTTTAGGGTATTTTTTTATTTCAATTAAAGATGAGGCAGTTATAAGCTCTTGTCGAACATCATTGTCAACATTATTATATTGTTCAATTAGTTTTTCCAATTGTCTTTTTACTTCAGAAGGTATCTCTTTTGATTCTTCAATTGTTTCATGTAGTTTTTTATTAATATCATCTTTCTCGCCACTTTCTGTAAAATCTTTTACACTTAACCACCAATCTTCTTTCATTCGTATACAAAATTCTATTCCTTTGGCTATTAACAAATACATCAATGAGATACTCGGGTAACCTCGGTCTAAAAGCAATAAATCTCCCTTTTCTGTTTTTTCCAAGTGTAATTCCAATAAATCTTTTTCGCTTTCTTTGTACGGTGCTATTTGAGCGTCAATGGTTACTTGATTTAAAACATCATATAGCATTGATGCTAAAGCGAGACATCTTGGACTGTCTGCATTGGGTCCGAATTTATGTTGTCCGAACTCTTCAATTACTGATGGATGATTGGGTAATACTAATCTCGTTCCATCAACGGCAACAACTCGAAATCCGTACCAACCATAAATTTCTGCTTCGTTGTAAAACGTTTGAGTTGCAACTTCATTTAATCTAATAAATGCCCAAGGATTTAGTTTGGCTCTTGCTTGCGTTAATGCTCCTTTAGTGGCTTCTCTTATGTTATAATCTTCTTGGTTAATAGTTTTGTAAAACCTATCTAATTCTCTTTGAATTGAACTTTTAATAAGCATTATAAAAATAATTAACTTTCTGATTGTGAACTTTCTATCTCGAATAAATACCCTTTTTGAGCCATCTTTTGAATGGCTGTTAAAACTCTCTTTTTCAAGTTCATAATCAATGTTTTTAGTGACGTTTTCTCTATAATTATTATTTTTGTTTATACTTTGGGTAGCCCCTATATACCCTTCTAAATTAGAACCTTTTTTTTGAATTACAAAATTTCAAAGAACTCTTTTTTTATTAATTTTCAATATTTTATCTACTTTTGCTTAACTAAACG
>MEND01000160.1:0-147 GCA_001768975.1 Bacteroidetes bacterium GWA2_31_9
TGTCTTTTTTAAAAAGTAGAATTTTTTTCTTCCCGAAAATTCAAATGTACAGGGATTTTATATTATAATTGATTTAGGATGCCTATATAACAACCCAAAGTGGCAAACATTTTACAGGAAAGTTTATTGTAAATTAAATATCCTACA
>MEND01000160.1:168-24241 GCA_001768975.1 Bacteroidetes bacterium GWA2_31_9
CCAAATCAATTGTTCCATATTGCAAACCCATAATTTTTCGAGTTAAGCTTTTTAATTTGAATGTATTAGAACCAATCCGTAAATAATTATAATCATCTATAAATTCCCAAGTTGAAAAGTAAGATTGATTTGTAAACGATGAATAAACCTCTAAACTTCCGTCTTCATTAAATGTGTAGGTTTTGTTATATTCATTCAAAATAAAATCAGAAGAAGTATCGGTATATGAAGCTAATTTCCACGACGTTCGGGTTATTTTCTTCTCATAAGATGAAAAAATATTATGCTCCTTTTTACAGGATATAACAGTAAAAAACAATAAACTGATAAATATTAATTTTAACTTCATAGATACTGCGAAAATAAACCATTTTCAATAATTTTAATTCAATAAACATAAATATGTTTATAATAATTCTTTAAAACTGCTTTTAACATCACAAAGCATCGTATTTTTGTGAAGATAATATGCCACAGATTACACAGATTTTTACACATATAAAAAAAATCTGTGAAACAAATCTGTGCTAATTCGTGTAATTTGTGGCAAAAATTTAAATATGCGATTTTAAAATGAACGTTCACTTTATAGCAATTGGTGGAAGTGCAATGCACAATTTGGCTCTTGCACTTCATAACAAAAATATAACAATCACAGGTTCTGATGATGAAATATTTGAACCATCGAAAAGTCGTCTTGCAAAATATGGTTTATTGCCTGAAAAGTTTGGCTGGTTTCCCGAAAAAATTCATTCAGGGCTTGATGCAGTAGTTCTTGGAATGCACGCCAGAGAGGATAATCCCGAATTATTAGAAGCAAAAAAACTTGGAATAAAGATTTTCTCATATCCCGAATATCTTTACGAGCAAACAAAAAATAAAACTCGAATTGTAATTGGCGGAAGTCATGGAAAAACTACAATTACTTCAATGGTTATGCACGTTCTGAAATTTGCAGGAGTTGAATTTGATTATATGGTTGGTGCAAATGTCGAAGGATTTGAAACCATGGTAAACTTCTCCGAAACTTCAAAATTTGCTGTATTTGAGGGAGATGAATATCTTTCTTCTCCAATTGATAAGCGACCAAAATTTCATTTATATAAACCAAATATTGCATTAATTAGCGGAATTGCGTGGGACCACATTAACGTTTTTCCTACATTCGACATTTATGTTGAGCAGTTCCGGAAATTTATCGAACTAATTGAAAATAACGGCAGTTTAATCTATTTTGAAAATGATAAAATTTTAGCCGATTTATCCAAAAACACCAATAAAAAAATTAAAACCATTCCATATAACACTCCCAAAAGTGAAATTATTGATAATAAGTCAATATTAATTACCGAAGCAGGAAAAATTGCAATTTCTGTTTTTGGCGAGCATAATTTGCAAAATATTGCTGGAGCAAAGTTAATCTGCAATGAAGCAGGCATTTCCGACGAAGTTTTTTATAATGCAATTTCAAATTTTAAAGGAGCAGCAAAACGTTTACAATTATTGGCAGAAAATTCAAATTGCTCGGTATATCTTGATTTTGCTCACTCTCCATCGAAATTGGAAGCAACAGTTAAAGCGTTAAAAAAACAATTTACAGGAAGAAAACTTGTTGCCTGTATGGAACTTCATACCTTTAGTAGCCTTACAGCCGAATTTTTGAACGAGTACAAAGGAACAATGAAAGATGTAGATTTTCCTATCGTATTCTTTAATCCAGAAACAATTAAACACAAAAAACTTCCAGAAATTACTACAAATCAAGTTTTAGAATCATTTGACGACAACAGATTGAAAGTGTTTAATGTAACCGAAGAACTGGTAAATTATTTAAAAAGCCAAAACTGGAACGCTCAAAACTTATTAATGATGAGTTCAGGAAACTTCTCTGGAATTGACTTTAAACAATTTGCAAACGAAATAGTTTCTAAGGTATAGAGGAAAAAGGTATAATGGGAAAGAGGTATAGAGTTATTGAGTTTATAAAGGTGAAAAATATTGTATTTACTAAATGGTATTTTGATTATGAAATTCCTAACCGTTATTCCATAATCACCTTATCTTTAACTCTTCCACTCCTAATTCTCTTATACCTAAAACCCATATACCATATACCTTTTACCTTATACCTCATACCTTTATTGTTAAACCATAATCACTTCCGAACTATTAATTAAACATTAAAAAAATGGGCAGAATTTTAGCAATAGATGTTGGACAAAAACGTATTGGATTAGCAGTAACTGACCCATTAAAAATAATTGCAACAGAGCTTGCAACAATTCATATTTCCGAAATTTGGAAATTTTTGGAAGATTACTCTAAAAAGGAAACAATTGAATTAGTTGTAGTTGGAATGCCTAAACAAATGAATAACGAATTTTCAGAATCGAAACGCTTTGTCGATGATTTTATTAAAAACTGGGATAAAAAGTTTCCTAATATTCCTTTAAAAACCTACGACGAACGCTTTACTTCAAAAATGGCTCAAAGAGCAATGATAGATGGAGGAATGAAAAAGAAAGACCGTCAAGATAAATCAAAACTCGACTCAATAAGTGCAACTATACTTTTGCAGGATTTTTTGAAATTTAATTCGTTATAGAAGATTTTCTAAATCTTTAAGATTTAGCAAATCTCTTTAAAAACCTTATTCACCAAAAGCAGCCCAGCCCTGAGCCATAATCGGTAATGTAGTTCCGCCTTTTGTAATTATTAAATTTTCTTCGCCTTTTGCCGAAATATGTCCAATTATTGAAACCTGATGTAATTCAGCGATTTTATCGTGTAATTCGATTGGAACGGTAAATAATAATTCGTAGTCTTCGCCACCGTTTAAAGCTGTTACTAAAGGCTCTACATTTAATTCTTCTGCAAGTTTTCGAGTAACATAATTAATAGGCACTTTTTCTTCATAAATTTTGCAAGAAACATCCGATTGATTACATAAATGCAATAATTCAGACGAAAGTCCATCAGAAATATCAATCATTGATGTTGGAATTATTTTATTTTTTTCAAAAAGTTCGATTACATCTTTTCGTGCTTCGGGTTTTAACTGACGTTGAAGAATATAATCGTAGCCATCGAATTTTGGTTTCATATTTGGGTCTGAATTGAAAACCATCTTTTCTCGTTCCAATAGCTGCAAACCCATATAAGCACCGCCTAAATCACCCGTAACACAAATCAAATCATTTACTTTTGCACCACTTCGATAAGCAAGTTTTTCAAAATCAACTTCGCCAATTGCTGTTACAGAAATCGAAAGCCCTGTTAAGGAAGAGCAAGTATCTCCACCAATCAGGTCAACATTGTAAACATCACAAGCTAAGTAAATTCCATCATACAAATCTTTTAAAGCCTCAACCGAAAATTTTGAAGAAACTCCAAGCGAAACTGTAATGTGTTTTGGTATTGCATTCATTGCATAAACATCTGAAAGATTAACAACTACAGCCTTATAACCCAAATGTTTCAACGGAACATAAGTTAAATCAAAATGCACTCCTTCTAAAAGCATATCTGTGGTTACAACTATTTTTTTGTCAGAAGGTTCAATTACTGCGGCATCGTCGCCAACTCCTTTAATTGTAGTTTTATGCTTTAATTTTATGTTTTCAGTTAAGTATTTTATTAACTTAAATTCTCCAAAATCTGATACTGGAGTGATAGATTGTTTCTTAGGCATATTGATAAATTTATTTCAAAATTTGAACTATTTTATTATTATACAGCCACTATATTTAGCCACTGATTTCACTAATTATCACAGATTTGAAACAACCTTTGGTTGTTTTATCAGTGCAAATTTATAGCCACAGATTACTCATTTATTGTTTATTTTAAAAGGCATTTCCCGAAATAAATTCGGGACAAGCTGTGAGTCGCTTCGCTAAGTTCTCAGATTTGAAACGACTGTTGGTTGTTCTTGTTTTTGAAAATAATAAATTTTAATCTGTGAATCTGTGGCAAATATTAGAATTCATTATTTTTTATACTATCGTATTTTAAAGTATTTTTTATTAAGAATTTTAGCACGAAAATAAATATTTATTGGAAAATTATTTATAAGTTTTGTATCTTTGTTCTTATTTAGATTAAATCAAAATACTGTCTATTCAACTTATGGAAAAAGAACAGGATAACATATTAACGGAAGTTACTCAAAACGAATATAAATACGGATTTGTTTCTGATATTGATACAGACTCGATTCCAAAAGGATTAAGCGAAGATGTTGTAAGATTAATTTCTGCAAAAAAGGAAGAGCCAGAGTTTATGCTCGAATATCGCTTAAAAGCATACAAACATTGGTTAACAATGAAAATGCCAGATTGGGCACATCTTATTATTCCAAAAATAAATTATCAGGATATTATTTTTTATGCTGCACCTCGCCAATCGGCATCACCATTAAGCCTCGACGAAATTGACCCAGAAATAAAAGCAACTTTCGATAGACTAGGAATTCCTCTTGACGAACAAAAAAAACTATCAGGAATTGCCGTTGATGCCGTTATTGACAGCGTTTCGGTAAAAACCACATTTAAAGAAAATCTTGCTGAACTTGGAATTATTTTTTGCTCGTTTAGTGAGGCTGTACGTGAGCATCCCGACTTGGTTAAAAAGTATTTAGGCTCGGTAGTTCCTTATACCGATAATTATTTTTCGGCACTTAATTCAGCAGTTTTTAGCGATGGCTCTTTTTGCTATATTCCAAAAGGCGTTCGTTGTCCGATGGAACTTTCAACATATTTCCGTATAAATGCCTCAAATACAGGTCAGTTTGAGCGAACACTGATAATTGCCGACGACGATTCGCATGTTAGTTACCTTGAAGGCTGCACTGCCCCACGACGCGACGAAAATCAGCTTCATGCTGCTGTAGTTGAGATAATTGTACACGAAAATGCAAATGTAAAATATTCAACTGTTCAGAACTGGTATCCTGGCGATAAAAACGGAAAAGGCGGTATTTACAATTTTGTTACAAAACGTGGAATTTGCAAAGGAAATAACTCAAAAATTTCGTGGACTCAGGTTGAAACAGGTTCGGCAATTACATGGAAATATCCTAGTTGTATTCTTTTGGGCGACAATTCTGTAGGCGAGTTTTATTCGGTAGCTGTTACAAACAATCATCAACAAGCCGATACAGGTACAAAAATGATTCATATTGGTAAAAACACCAAAAGCACTATAGTTTCAAAGGGAATATCTGCAGGTTTTAGTAATAACAGTTATCGAGGATTGGTTAAAGTTTTAAAAAAAGCCGAAAATGCGAGAAATTACTCACAATGCGATTCGTTGCTTTTGGGCGATAAATGCGGAGCACACACATTTCCATATCTTGAAGTCGATAACAAATCGGCAATTGTTGAACACGAAGCGACAACTTCAAAAATTGGCGAAGACCAGATTTTTTATTGCAACCAGCGTGGAATTTCTACCGAAGATGCTATTGGACTTATTGTTAATGGTTATGCAAAAGAAGTTATTAATCAACTTCCAATGGAATTTGCTGTTGAAGCACAAAAGCTTTTGCAGATAAGTTTGGAAGGCAGTGTAGGATAAGAATAGTTTGACGTTTCAGGTTTGAAGTTTGTGGTTGCTACGCAATTCATTCACTTAATAACAATTAACTTGTTATGTATTTTGAGTAATAAGATTTACACGTTATATTAATTCCATTATCTTTTTAGAAAATGAGCCAAATTAACTACGATGAAATAATGTCTCCTTGCAAAAACATTTGCATACTCGATAGCGATAAGAAATATTGCATAGGATGTTTTCGCAGTTATGAGGAGAAAAAAACATGGTGGAAATTTACCAAAGAAGAAAAACTCAAAATCCTTGAAGAGATTAAGTTAGGACATAAGAGGTTTCATTAGAATAATTCCTTCTCAAAAGCCAACACATCAAGATATTTATTAAACTTGAAACCAACATTTCTGAATTTTGGTTACACATTTATTCTAACCACGATTTTGCAGTTGATGAAGCATGTAAATTACCTTTTGTCATATAATTTTCGTGGTTTATCGCAATTTTATCAAGTCTGTAATGATAATTCAACATTATTCCGGCAGATTGCTTCATACCTCGCTTTGAAATATCAGCCATCCAATGAATATGCTCTATTTTAGCTCCATTTGAAAGATGAAAATTTGCAACAGGGTCTAATGCTCTTAGTGGGTCGTCGTTACGTTTTACATTAAAAAGATAATGAGCACAAAGTCGCATTAATGGCAATTTAATTTTTTCGGCAATTTCGTTGTTTTCGTGCCAGTTTTCGAAATTTAAAATCTCTAATAATCCGTGAGTTGCATTTTTGTTTTTTGAAATTTTAATAATATTTTTTTCTTCATCAGATTTTAAAAAACAATTTCCACCACATTTTACATGATTACTTAGCCAATGTCGAAACAATGGAATTGGCGAAAGTGTTGCAAAAGTTTTAATATTTTCAAATTCAGCAGTAATTCTTTTTACAACTCTTTTTATTAGAAAATTTCCAAAACTAATTCCTTCTAAACCCTTTTGAGTACTTGATATTGAATAAAATATCGCAGTGTCGGCTTCGTAAGGGTCGCCAGATTTAACATTTACATCAATAAGTTTCTGAATATTGTTCGACATTCCTTTTACAAGGGCCACTTCTACAAATATTAAAGGGTCGTTACTCATTCGGTTATGAAAAAACGCAAATACACGATGGTCGGTAAAAAGTCTGTGTTTTAGCTCTTTCCACGAACCTATTTCATGTACAGCTTCATATTCCATCAATTTTTCTAACATCGATGCCGGCGAGTCCCATGTTACCTCTTTCAAATCGAGTAAGTTAACATCAAAATATGTCATTAAAAGCATTTTTATGTCGTCGCTTAATTTTCGTAAACGTGGAGCCGATTTAATCATTGGTAATAAATCGCACCTCATATCTTTCAGAAAAATAAATCCATTTGGCAATGTAATCAACTGCCTCAAAAACAAAATTCTGGGAGGGATTAATGCATCGCGAAGAATTAACTCCGATTTTATTTTTTGCTCATCGGTTTTAGCTTTCTGAAGATTATGAATTATTTTATCAAGCGACAAAATATCAACATCAAAATCGTGGGCAAGAATCTTCAAGAACTTTTCTTTTCCGCTATTATTCAAATTAATATAAATCATTGCCAGATGTACAACTTTGGCTTTTCGAGAAATATCGCCTCCTTCCTCTTTAATACAGTCGCTAATAAGTTGAATTACAACAGATTTTTCGTCCTCCGAAATATCAGGGCTGATTACAGGAAAGGCATTTGACGATTCCTGCCAGATTGCAATAATATTGTTTATTGTTCGACGACTTATTCCGGTAATGGCTGGGTCAATTTCTAGCTTAAAGTTTTTTTTGTCAGAATTGTCCATAACGCAAAATTTAATTGATTCTGAAAACTTAATAAAGATAATGAATTTTACTCAAAAAAATATTATTTGTTTCTTAAAAAAATGATTTTTTTGTCATAATTAATAAAATGTTTATAAAAAGTCTAAATCTTTACAAAAGTGATAATATTTCACTCGAACTTAATTGAATTGGATTAGTATTTGAATTTATAAACATATCAGCTATATCGCTCTTATTTTGTTGAAGTTGCTGTATTTTTTCTTCAATAGTATTTTTAGAGATAAATTTTAATGAAATAACTTTATTTTTCTGACCAATACGATGTGCTCTGCTTATTGCTTGTTCTTCCGAAGCTGGATTCCACCAAGGGTCAAGTACAAATACATAACTTGCTGCTGTAAGATTTAAACCTACTCCACCAGCTTTTAATGAAATAAGTAAAATGTTGAAATCGTTAGTGTTTTGAAACTTATTAATTATTTCTGTACGGTTTTTTATTTTCACCTCTCCTGTAAATGTTAAATACGGAATATCTGAGTTATCAAGAAAAGAAGCAATTAATTTTAAATGTTTTACATAAGATGAAAAAATCAATATTTTATTCGATTCGTTATTTATAATTTGAATTCTTGAGCATACTTCTTCAAATTTTCCTGACGAATTTTGATATTCACTATTAACCATAGCAGGATGATTTGCAATTTGCCTTAACTTACTTATTGCATGAAAAGTAACTTTTCGCAACTCTCTTTTATCGTTGTTTAAATCGGCTTCAATAATTGCATTACGAGCTTTTGATTTTTCGGTTTCGTAATAAGTTCGCTGCTCGTCAGACATTTCGCAATATATCAACTGCTTTGTATGAATTGGTAAATCTTTTTCGACTTCTTGTTTTGTTCTTCTTAAAATAAATGGGCTAATTATTTTTTTTAATCGTTTAATTTTAAGGTCATTTTGCTCTTTAACCGAATTGGCATATTCTTCTGCAAATGAAATTTTATTTCCCAGCATATCAGGATTTAAGAACTGAAATTGTGACCACAAATCCATTATTGAATTCTCAATAGGTGTGCCTGTCAAAACCAGCTTATACGAAGATTTTAAACTTGTTACAGCCTGAAATATTTTTGAATCTGAATTTTTTATATTTTGACTTTCGTCTAAAATTATATAGAAAAAGTTAAACGCCGTCAGTCTTTCAGCATCTTGCCTTGCTATTCCGTAACTTGTAATTATTACATCAAATTTTTGGAACATTGAAAATAATTCGTTACGTTGTGAACCAGTGTAAGTTAAGACTTTAATATCGGGTGCAAATTTTTTAAATTCATTTTCCCAATTATAAACAATTGATGTTGGACAAATTATTAAGCTTGGAACTACTTGATTTTCAAACTGAATTTGTTCATCAATTTCATCAAATAAGCTTAATTGTATTGGTTTTAAATCGCTTTTGACTACTTTTTTGCTAATGACATTGGTTTTGTCGATAACGATTTTTTTAAGTAATGTTATGGTTTGTAGTGTTTTGCCTAATCCCATATCGTCAGCTAAACAACCTCCGAAGTTATATTGCATCAAAGAATTTAGCCAATAAAAGCCACTTTTTTGATAATCTCTTAATTTGTAATCCGACATTTGTGGAATTTCAACTGAAGTACTAAACTTTAACTCATCAATATTTTTATATAATTTAGTGTAGTTTGCATCATTGTTACTTGATATATCTTTAATTATTTTAAAAAAAGATTTCGAAATGGTTAATGATTCATTATTTTCACTAGAAAACAAAAACAAGTCGTAATATTTTGAAAACCATTCATTTGGAATTATTGCAACATTACCATTTGGTAAAATATATTCGTGTTTGTTTTCAAGAATATAATTTTTTAAATTTTTAAATGGAATTTTAAATTCTCCAAAGGTTACAAAACTATGAATATCAAACCAATCATTGACTAAATTAGTTCTAATTTCGTGCGAAATATTACCAAGATAAAATTCACTAGTTGATAAATTTTGAACTAATCTGAATCCATAATTTTTTAATAATTCAGAATTATAGTTTATCCACGAAACAAAATTATAATTATAATCTTCGTTATCTGTCTCTAATGAGCAAATTCCCTCATTATTAACGTATAATCCACGTGTTGTTAAAAAATTAATTGCATTTTTTTCGGATTTGATATTTCTGTTTATTTTCTTAAATCCATATTTGTTTTTATCATTTTCGGATTCAATAATTAATTCAACAAAACATTTTTCTTTAGCATCGGGTCTTATTTTATATTTTCCATATTTAAAATTAATTGAAAGTATATATTTTGAGTGAAAATTTTTCTCAAGTGTCAATACTAATTGTTCGATTGGTGTTTCAACTTGTATTTCAAAACCTTTTGCATTAATTTCATATTCTCGTACTAAGTTTATAACAAATGTTTCAAAATATTTCTTTTCTGTTTTAGTTGGAATTTCTATAAATTGCTTAGTAAAAAAAGGTTGTAATTTTTTCCCATCAACATCTGAAAATGAATATATTGTATTTTCAATAAAAACATTACAAGGCATTATTGAAATAAAAATAAACGATTTTTGAAATAATTCGATGGTTTTGTTGTTGGCTATTATACTTATGTGATATTTTGTACCATCTCTATCTTTTTCAAAATTAAATTTTATTTCAGAATTTATAATTTTTACAGGCTTATTTAACAATAATTCATTTGTTAGCCTATCGAACTGTAGTATTTTGAAATCAAATAATTTTGCATTTTCAATGATTTTAGTATTTCTTCGTTCAATATAAGGTCTGATGAAGTTAACATTGTATTCATCAGTCAGTTCTGAAAAAAACTCCTTTGTGTTTTTGTTATTTTTCGAAAAATATTTTGCTAAACTTTTTTGTGTAATTTCAAAACAAAGTTGAATTGTTTTAATCTCATTATCATCAAATTGCTCTTTATATTTTTCAAAATTTTCTGTTGTTAATAACTCTAATGCTTCACTTCTGTTTTTTTGCAAATAAAAAGGGACAAAAACAACTCCAATTCTTGATACAGATTTTAAAACAAGATAAAACATTGGGAATTGTTAAATATTAATATGGTTATTTTTGAAAAAGTTTTCAGTCTTTGCAATATTTTCAGGTCGTCCTAAATCGAACCAATAATCTGAATCGTGCTGGAATGCAATTACTTTATTTGTTTTAGAAAGAGCTAAATACGAATGTGTTATTGAATTAGGTTCTTTGTCATCTAAATATTTTATAATTTCAGTGCTAAGCATTTGAATTCCGCTAAATGCAAGCTGAGTGAAAGAATCAGTAAAAGACTTTGAAAGTAATCTGTTATTTTCTTTTATATTTTCCCAACCACACAATTCGTTATTGCTATCAAACAAAAAATAACGAGCAGTATCTCTCTTCTTAACAGCTAGCGTGGCAAATGAATTATTTTCTGAATGAAATTTATGCATTTTTTTGAAATCAATTCCAGATATAACATCAACATTATGAACAAGAAAGTCTTTTTCTTCTTCAAAAAACCATGAGGCTTTTTTGATTCCGCCACCAGTATCTAAAAGCAAAGACGTTTCATCAGAAATTTCAATATTGATTCCGAAATTGTTTTTCACCTTAACAAAATCAACAACTTGTTCTGCAAAATGATGAACATTAATTATTATATCGTTAATTCCTGATTTTTTAAGATTTTCAACAACAATCTCCAATAATGGTTTTCCACTAACCTCAACTAATGCCTTTGGTTTGTTTGACGTTAAGTGCTTTAGTCTTGTCCCAAGACCAGCTGCTAGGATTAATGCTTTCATACTTTATTCAACTTTATTCAACCCCTTTGGGGTTGGGTTCTACTTCTTTTTCTTACTCTCCGAATTTCATTCGGAGTTATTCATGTTTAAGCCCGTTGGGCTTAGAGTTTCAATATTGTCAATATCAACCTTCAATAATATTTCTTTCACATGATATTTATTTATTTATTCAAATACATGGCAATTGCAACATCGCAAAAATCCTGAAAGGATTTAACTTGATTAACCCTGCATGAAATGCGAGGTTAATAATATCAAGTACAGAGCAACCACAAAGTGGTTGAATAGCGTCATTACGAGTTCTTCTAGTAAAATTCAAAATACCCTAATTTAGATTTTTCAATTCCTGCTCAATATGCCTTAATTTTATATTGACATTGTATTTTTCTTTCACATGCTTAGACACTTCTTCTGCACAATAAACCGAACGATGTTGCCCGCCGGTACAACCAAAATTAATCATCAGATGTGTAAACTTTCGTTCCAGATATTTTTCAATTGATTGGTCTATAACTGCATAAACAGAATTAAGGAAAGTTGTTGATTCAGGCTCTTTTTTCAAGAATTCAATTACTGGCTCATCTTTTCCTGTAAGATTTTGATATTCTGGAAGTCTTCCTGGGTTTGTAATTGCTCTACAATCGAACAAAAATCCGCCTCCATTTCCACTTTCGTCTGGCGGAATTCCACGCTTGAACGAAAAACTATTAATTGTAACTGTTAGATTATTCTCCACAGTTTTCTTAAATCCATATTTTTTTAGCTCCTCTGATTCAAATATTTTTTCAATTGAAATTAATAAGTGTGGTATTTCAATTGGCAATTTTACATTTGCAAGTATCCACTTCAAATTTTCCAAAGCATAAGGAATACTCAAAAGAAAATGTTCTTTTTTCTCATAAAATCCTCTAAAGCCATAAGCACCTAATGCTTGTAAAATTCTAATAATTACATAGCCAAAATAATAATCCTTAAATTCCTGAACGTTTATATTTTTGAATTTACTAAGTGTTTCAATATAAAAATCGAGTAATTGATTTCGTGTTTCTTGCGGTATATTTGCTTTTGCATCGTACAACAACGAAGCTATATCGTATTGCAAAGCTCCTTTACGACCGCCCTGATAATCTATAAAATAAGGATTATCATTAAAAAGCATAATATTTCGTGATTGGAAATCTCTGTATAAGAAATAATTGGTGTCGGCTTTTAATAAAAACTCAGTAAAAGTCTGAAAATCATTCTCCAATTTTTGCTCATCAAAAGGAACATTTGCAAGTTTTAGAAAATAATATTTAAAATAATTCAAATCCCACATCATCGATTGTTTATCGAATGAAGCTCTTGGATAACAATACGAATAATCAAGTGTTTGTCCGGATACAACCTGAAAACGAGGCATTAACTCAATAATTTTCTTATAATTAGTTAAAGATTTTTCAGAGAAATTGCCTCCAATATTTGAATTTGAAATAAATTGATATAAAGTCGTATCTCCAAGATCCTGAATAATGTATATATTCTTATTCAAATCTGATTTATAAATTTCAGGAACAGGAAGTTTATATTGCACAAAATGCTCGGTAAACTTTACAAAAGCAAGATTTTCGCTATAGTCAGTATTATAAACGCCTAAGGCTGTTCTGTTATTTCCAAAAATTCTGTAATATATTCTACTTGAACCAGATGGAGGCAACATGCTAAGTTTTATTACATTTTCATTTGACCATTCTTTAAAAAGTAAAATCAAATTATTTTCTATTTCTGAATTTTTCATTAAATCAATATGTTAATATATAGTGCTGTAAAGTTATAACTTGTACTAGATATAAGTAAAGCCTTAGAATTATAACTCAAGTGATTTTGTAAAATGTTATTAACAATTACTTATTTCAATTTTAAATAATGTTAATAAACATTAATTTAAGGCATCTATTACTTTGACATAAGTATTGTTGTTTGTATATTTGTTAATTAGAGTTTGTCCACAATGTTCGATTAATTCGTTATTCTCAACCTTCAAATCAGTCATGTACTTCAGTACGCTCCTGATTTTCAGTTCATAGAAACCTCGAACTCGAACATTCTGACTCAAACTCTTGACTTTATAGACTGACTCTAATTAAAACCTAAATATGGCAAAAGCAGTTCTCCTTCTCGGAGGAAATATTGACAACAAGTACAAATACCTCGCTAGAGCAGAATCGCTTATTTCTAGTGTTATAGGAGAAATTATAGATAGATCTTCATTTTACGAATCAGCACCATGGGGATTTGTTCACAAAAGTTTTTTTCTAAATAAAGTAATAGTTGTTGAAACCATTCTTTCTCCATTAGCTCTATTATTACATATCAATCAGATTGAGAATATGATGGGCAGAATTCGCAATTCTGACCAATATATTGAAAGAAACATCGACATAGATATTTTACTTTACGACAATGAAGTTGTTAATGATGATAATCTAATTATTCCACACACAAAACTTCACCAAAGACGGTTTGCATTGGAGCCAATTTGCGAAATTGCACCAGAAAAAATACATCCTGTTCTAAATAAGTCATTCAGGCAATTGCTTGAAAATTGCGAAGATGTGCTTGAAGTAAAAAGGCTCAGTGAAAACGACATACCAACTCTTAGTTAATTATTTTCATTTTAAAATATCTTATAACCAATACCAAATTCAATAAAATCGGCTTTTGCAAAATGCGATTTTAATGCAAAATTCAATATCATCTTATTACTTGCAAAATACCTTAATCCAAAACGGTGATAAAATATGCCGTCGTTTTTCGATTTTGAATAATAGTAGTATCCGCTTTGAATTACAATGCTTATTTTACTGAAAACCAATTCATGACTCAAAAATATTCCTCCTCTGAAAAGATTAATGCTCTCATATTCAAGTTGTTTTCTTGAATAAACCGTTCTAAGCGATTCGTCATAAAAAACATCAGTTCCAAAACCTAATTTTCGTTGCCTTGATATTTGGCGAGTTAAATTTATTGATAAAGAAGCTGTTGGGTAATTTTTTATTTCTGGAGGTTGAATTTCTTTTGTTCCACCCGAAACAATTGCATAAATTTCGTTTTTCTTAATAAACTTCTGCAAATCAATTCGTTTGAATTCAGACTTGTTTTTAATCAAACTATATCTTAGCCCTAGATTATAAGAAATAACATTTATCCCCTGATTTGGAACTTTAAATGCACCATTTGAGAAGTGTTTAAAGCTAATTCTATTTACTAAATCAAGTCTTTTAAAAAGCCTGACTTTAAGGTCAAAAGAAAAGTTGAAATAAAAATTAATGCCCGAACCAATCGAAACATTATAATAATTTTCTGAATTATCGTAAGGTTTATCAAGATATGCTGCCCCAGAAGAAATTTCGTAATTAAATGAATAGGTATTTCTTCTCATTATTGGAATATTAATAAAACCATAAAAAGCATAAACATGACCCAAAACATTAGGGTTTTCGAGGCTTGCATAATATGCTCCTAAACCTGTAAGTGGAAAACGATAATACTGATGCCAAAATTTTTCGCCTTGATGCTGTTTGGAAAGTTTAACCTCGAACGCAGGAATGTGGCTGATAATATTATAACGCATCGAAGGTCGATGTGGCATTATAAAACCGTAGTTAAAGGATGGCTCAATAAAACTGACCTTTGGGAAATTAGTAATTGTATCAATTTGTGCAAAAGCATTAAATTGAAAACTTATTAGAATAGCTATTGAAATAAAGAATTTAATTATGTTTTTCTTTATCATATCTTTAACAAGTTCTTAATCAGAAAAACATTTTATAAAATTCAGAAAAAGTGATGATTTGAGTATTCTCAAATGTATTTAATTTCAGCAAATGTGGTTTATCGCCAGTGATTAAAAAATTAGCATTACTATCTTTTGCCAAAGCGAGAATAAAATTATCGTCAACATCTTCACAAATTTCTACAACCGAACAAACATTAATTTTTGAAGTGGAAGCTATAAATAATTGCATGAAGTATTCAGCATGAGAAGATGAAATATATTTTTTGAATTTTGGACGATAAATTACAGATTTCAATTCTTCATATAACTCATTATCTGATAAAATCACAAATCTATTATCTAACAGTAATTTATTGAAACGAGGGGCTATTGCTTTTCCAATGATATAGCTAATCCATATATTTGTATCAATAACAATCTTGATTTTATTTGCTATCATGCTTTGATTTTCGATAGGCTTTAATTTCTTCTATTATTTCTATGTCAGAAATATTATTTTTTTTAATTTTCCTTGACAAGGAAATCATTGATTTTCTGGCTTTCATCTGACTTACATCTTCATCAATAACCATTGCTTTAATACCGATTCGTTTAAGAAAGTCCATGATAAATGAAACGTCTCTTTCGTTTGTTATCGGAACTAAAATACTTTGCATATCAATTTTATTTTAAGGTTAAACAAAATTAATGATTTAAACTGAATCTTTATTAATTAAAGCAGTAAATTTAGTTTATAGCCTGTGATTCAATAAGAAATTATAATACTTTTAGTTAGCTAATTTTAGAGACATTTACAATTTAGTAAAAAGATTTGCTAAATCTCAAAGATTTAGCAAATCTGAAAATTTATTATTTTTTAAAATTTAACAATGAAAATAATGTGTATTTTTGAAGCCTTATAAAAATTATGTTTGCATTATACAAAAAGGAAATAGGTAGTTTTTTCAGTACAATCACAGGATATATTGTTATATGCGTATTTCTTGTTGCTAATGGACTGTTTATGTGGGCTTTTCCGGGAGAGTTTAATGTTTTAGATAATGGATATTCTAACATTGATTCATTATTTATTATCGCTCCTTGGATTTTTTTATTTTTAGTTCCTGCTGTTACAATGCGGCTTTTCTCTGACGAAAAAAAATCGGGAACTATCGAATTACTGCTAACCCGACCATTAAAAGACCTTGATATAATTCTTGCAAAATATTTTGCAGGATTAACATTAGTGCTTTTTTCTTTAATTCCTGCTTTAGTTTACTTCTTTTCTGTTTATATGCTCGGAAATCCTGTCGGAAATATTGATACAGGAGGAACTTGGGGTTCGTTTATCGGTTTATTTTTTCTGGCAGGAGTATATGTTTCGATTGGTATTTTTTCATCATCACTAACTAACAATCAGATTATTGCATTTATAATTGCAGCAATAATTTCTTTTTTCTTTTATATTGGATTTGAGTCAATTAGTTCATTGGAAGTGTTTAAAGGAATGGATAATTTAATAATGTCGTTTGGAATAAACGCTCACTATAAATCTATGAGTAAGGGAGTTATAGATTCGAGAGATTTGATATATTTCGTCAGTATTATTTCAGTATTTGTACTATTGTCGAAAATTGTTTTGGAAAGCAGAAAGTGGTAATGAGTTTTCGTCATTGCGAGGTGGTCATTGAGCTGAGTCGAAATGCACGAAGCAATCTTATTTAGGATTTAGGATTTAGAATTTAGGATTTAGGATTTTTGAATTTAAAAATGTGGTTATTTAACTATGTGAAAATAAAAAAATTGATTTTATAATCTGTGAATCTGTGGCATTTTAATTAATTACTTAATATTTTTATAGTTTGAACAAAAGAAAACAAATTAAACGGCAAAATATTACTCAACTGCTAATTACATTATTTACAGTTTTGTTAATCAATTATATTGCTTCGTTTTATTTCTTTCGTCTTGATTTAACTTCCGAAAAACGATATACTTTAACCAACCACACAAAAGAACTTTTATCGAATATTGACGACATAATTTATGTACAAATTTATATTGAAGGAGAACTGCCTTCGGGCTTTGTAAGGCTTCAAAATTCGGTAAAAGAAATGCTCGACGAATTTAGAGTATATGCAGGCGATAATATTCAGTACGAATTCATTAACCCATCAGAAAGTAGCGATAAAAAAACACGAAACGAAATATATTCTCAGCTTTATAAAAAAGGTATTATGCCCACAAATCTTAAAGAAAAAGATGATGAAGGCAAAATGTCTGAAAAAATAATATTTCCGGGTGCAGTAGTAACTTATCATAGCAAAGAAGCTCCTATAAACTTACTGAAAAATAATCTTTCACTTTCTGCCGAAGAAAACTTAAACAACTCTATTCAAGAGCTTGAATATTCATTTATTGGTGCTGTTCATCAGTTAAGTAATAAAATGAAAAAGCAAATTGCAATAATTGAAGGTCATAGCGAGTGGAGCGATATGCAAATGGCAGATATTACAGATGCGTTATTTGAATTTTATAGTTTAAAACGAATAACAATTAAAAGTCAAATTAATGCTTTAGATGGTTACGATGCTATAATTATTGCAGGTCCAGATTCAACTTTTGACGAAAAAGATAAATTTATTATCGACCAATTTATAATGAAAGGAGGCAAAAGTTTTTGGTTTTATGATGCAGTGAAAACCAATATGGATAGTCTTGCATTTGCCAGCACAACTCTTGCTCTAGTAAACTCAATTAATATTGAAGATATGTTGTTTAATTATGGTGCCAGAGTTAATCCTAATATCATAATGGATTTACAATGCTCTATGATTCCGATAAATACTGCAATAGTTGGAACTCCTCCAAAATTTACACCAGCACCTTGGTATTATTTTCCACTAATTAACCCTTCTGATAAACATGTAATTACAAAAAATCTGAATTTAATAAAAACTGAATTTGTAAGCACTGTTGATTCGGTAGGCGAAGACCCTGATATTAAAAAAACTTTCCTATTACATAGTTCAAAATATTCAAAAGCTGTTAATGCTCCTGCAAGAATTAGTTTAGATATTTTAAAGAGTGAGCCAGACCCTTCGATATTTAATAAACCTAATTTACCAACTGCTATTTTATTAGAAGGAAAATTTACTTCACTATATAAAAATAGAGTTCCTACACAAATTGCTAGTAGCAAAGCAATTGGATTTAAAGAAAAAAGTAATCCAACAAAAATGATAGTAGTTGCCGATGCTGATATTATACGAAATGCTGTTAAATACGAAGGCAATCAACCAATTCCTTTTCCTCTAGGTTACGACAGATATACTGGGCAAACTTATGGCAACAAAGAATTTTTATTAAACGCTTTCAATTATTTATTAGACGATTCGGGTTTACTCAGTATTCGCTCCAGAGAAGTAACTTTAAGACTGCTCGACAGAGCTAAAATTATAGAAGAAAGAGTATTTTGGCAAACGCTAAACCTAATTTTGCCTATTATTTTTGTTCTGATATTCGGAATAATTTTAAACTATTTAAGGAAACGAAAATTTGCCAATTAAGTTTTTGACAGGAGATGAATTTATTGAATTCCATAATGATGTTGTGTTTCAAAAATAAAAAAAACTATGAAGAAGGAATATATTGCTGAACTGTTTCAAAAATTTGAAGATGCTTGCTACGACTTTGAAGGCGTAGAATGTTGGAGTGCAAGAGAATTACAAATTATTCTTGGTTATTCACAATGGAGGAATTTTAAGAATGTAATTGAAAAAGCTCAAAAGTCTTGTGAACAAGCAGGAGAAGATGAAAAAAACCATTTTGCTGAATTCAGCAAAATGGTCGAAATTGGAAGTGGAGCTCAAAAAGAAATCGAAGATATTGCCTTAACAAGATACGCTTGCTATTTGGTTGCTCAAAATGGAGATGCAACTACAAAGTCCGAAATAGCATTTGCTCAAACATATTTTGCCGTTCAAACTCGTAAACAAGAAATAATAGAAAAGAGATTATTAGATGTTGCAAGAGTTACAGCTCGTGAAAAACTTTCGCAATCAGAAAAGAAGTTGTCGGGAATTATTTTTGAAAGAGGAGTTGATAATAAAAGCTTTGCAATAATTCGTTCAAAAGGCGACCAAGCATTGTTCGGGGGCAGAACTACTAATGATATGAAACGAATTTTGCAAGTTCCTACAAATCGTCCATTAGCTGATTTTCTTCCAACGTTGACTATCAAAGCTAAAGATTTTGCAACCGAATTGACAAGTCATAATGTTGTTGATAAAGATTTGAAAGGCGATGCTCAAATTACTAAAGAACACATTGAAAATAATTTGGCAGTTAGGAAAATACTTCGCGACAGAGGAGTAAAACCAGAGCAACTTCCACCTGCCGAAGATATAAAAAAAGTAGAAAGAAGATTGGAAAGCGAAGAGAAAAAGATTTTGAAAGAAGCAAAGAAAATTCAAGAAAAGAAAAAATAGTAATATGATTGTAAAAGAGTTCAAAAATGCAGTTACTATATTCATTATAAATTATTAAATGCTTCTGAATATGACGTTCCACAAAAAAGGAAAAGAGTTTTTATTACTGGGTTCAGAATAATTGAAAAAGAAATAAATGAAATGTAGAAATTCTTAAACACTCGAACATATATAAACATAAATACAAGACAATGAAAAAAAGCAACTTAACAATATTGATTTTTATTTTATTAGTGATAATTGCTGTAATAATTTACTTTACAAACAAATCGGGAACATTGAAAAAAGAACTCCGTGATTTTGCAGTTGAAGACACAGCTTCTGTTGATAAAATTTTTATGGTTAATAAAGCTAACCAGCAAGTTACATTGGAAAGAAATGGAAACGATTGGATGGTTAATGGAAAATTTATTGCCCGAAGAGATGCAATAAATGTACTTTTAAAAACTCTAAATAGAATAGATGTAAAATCGCCAGTTTCTAAATCTTCGTTCGATAATGTGGTCAAAAATTTAGCGGCTCAATCTACCAAAGTTGAAGTTTATCAGAATAAAAATTTTGTAAAAACTATATATGTTGGCGGTCCAACTCAAGATAATTACGGAACATATATGATGCTCGAAAATTCTGCAACACCTTTTATAATTCATATACCAGGATTTTCAGGATATTTATCGACGCGCTTTTTTATTGAAGAATCTTTATGGAGAGCAACAAATGTATTTAATTTTAAATTTCAAGATATTTCTGAAATAATTGTTGAACAGCCCGTTAAGCCCGAAAATGGATTTAAAATTACTAGCAATAATAATCATTACGAAATAATTCCAATAGATAAAAATATTCAGAAAATAGATTTTGATACAAATTCTGTAAAAGAATATATTTCAAGATTTAAAAATGTAAACTTTGAGTATTTGGCAAGAGATATTAAACAAAGTAAAAAAGACTCAGTACTTGCTTCTGTTCCATACTTTATTATTTCAGTCAAAGATATTAATGGTAAGACAAATACTATAAAAACATTCTTACGACCCGGAGATGGATTAATTGATGATGATGGAAAGCCTTACGAGTTTGATCCCGACAGGTTATATGGTTTACTTGATAATGGCGACTTTGTAATTATACAATACTATGTATTCGATCCTTTATTTAGAACTTATAAAGAATTTTATAGCACACGACAAAAAGTATAACAATTTTATTGTTAATAACTTAATTGCAGATTTTTAATTATCTATTGGTGTAAAAATTGCCAAAATAGTTTCAAAAACAGATATTAAAATTTTTGCTTTGAAGATTGTGATTTGTCGTTTTTTGAATTAATTAGAGTGTGTTTATAAAGTCGAGAGTTTTAGACAGAATGTTCGAGTTCGAGGTTTCGATGAGCTGAAAATCAGGAGTGTACTAAAGTACATGACTGATTTGAAGGTCGAGAATAACGATGAAATCGGACATTATGGACAAACTCTAATTAATCATGTAATTATTAATTGTTCATCAATAATGATAGTTTAATCAAAAAAGTTTTTTTATTAAAGATAATTTTACAAAATTTGTAATGAATGAATTATAAATTTATTAGTGATGAAAAGTAACTATTTATGTCCTCACTGCAGAGGTTATTTGAATGTAGGCGAAAATATAATTTTTGCTGCGAAAACAAAATCACACAAAAGAGGTTTAGTTCTTTTAAGTCCTAAAATTGGCGATTATTCTGTTATTACACATATTGACTTTAAGTTCGAACAAGGAGAGTTGATTTCATTTTATTGTCCGATTTGTAATATTAGCCTTGAGGCTACAGCTGTAAATGAAAATCTTGCTAATGTTGTTATGAAAGATGAAACAGGCAAAGAATATGATGTTTTCTTTTCTGGTATTGCTGGAGAACGATGTACATATAAAATTACAGATAAAAAAGTTGAAGCATTTGGTGAAAAATCAATTCATTATATCAACTTTTTTAATTTATCTTCTAGGTAATTTTCTGCGGGTGTACGACAAATATCCTTTTTTATCAAATTTCAGTTATAGAAAGGAATTGCGTAGCATAAAAAACAAATCCTTATTAACTGAAAGCTGTTTGAGCGAAGCCGTAGGCGGAGGGAGTTCTTTCAGTTAAAAGTTTTTTGTTACTTTTTTTCGATAAAAAAAGTAAAAGAATTCGCTTTTCAAAAAAAAGTTTCTTTAATAATGGATATTTGTCGTACACCCTTCTAACTTCAAAAAAAAAACTACCTTTGTTCTAACTAAATTAAAGAAATATGACACATACTGTTACAACAAGCTGGCTTAAAAATATGGCATTCGAATGCGATGTTGATGGACATAAAATCAATATAGATGCAAAACCCGAACATGGTGGCGAAAACAATGGACCAACACCAAAACCATTTATGCTACTGGCTTTAGCTGGATGTACAGCTATGGATGTAGTTTCAATACTTGGCAAAATGCAAGTGCATTTCGACGATTTTAATGTTTCAGTCGATGGCGAGTTAACAGACGAGTTTCCAAAACATTATTATAAAATGCACGTTACTTACTTATTTAAAGGCAAAGACCTTCCACTTGACAAAATTCAAAAAGCAGTTTCACTTTCAGAAGAAAAATATTGTGGAGTAAATGCTGTTTACAAAAAAACTATTGAAATGAGTTCGGAGATTAAAATAAATTCATAATCTCCAAGCGTTTTGTTTAGTGTCAAATTTCGTTTAGTTATACTGGTTCTTAACAGATTTGCAAAGGCAAAACTGATTAGAATCCAGTTATACTGAGCAAACAGATTTGCATTTTTTTGCAAACCTGTTTAGTCGAAGTATATTACTTCGATAAGCTAAGCACATCGCCTTGAAATGACAGCAACATTGAGCACCATTGCGAGGAACAGCCTGTCCCGAATTTACTTCTGGAAAGCAATCTTAGACCACTAAAGTATTCTTAGCAAGACTACATTTGTCTTAGATAATTTTAACGATTAATAAGCAATTTTACAATCAAAACATGCTGTAAAACACTTTTATTCAGCATATTTTTTAAATAAAAACAGCAACCTTTATACTATTAAAAGGTCTTAATATTAGTTTGTACAAAAAGTTTTACTTTTTTGAAACTAAAAATTATGACTTTCGTACAAAGCGACAACATAAGCTACATAGATGCACAAATAGCTACATAGATGCCGATAATAGGAGGTAGTTGAGGCTCTCGAAACGCCGAAATACCCAGTAAAGGCTACATAGATGTTAATATTGCTACACAGATGCTTATCATTTTTAAAGAATAATAATTTTATTTAAAAAAAGATGATAAACCTTAACATCAAAAAATCAAATCACTCTGATACCAGTATTAATAATATTTTAAGCAATATTATGAAATCAAATATTTATTCTACAAGCTTTTACAACGCAATGTCGTTTAAAAAGTTATTCCTTGCTATTTTATTTATTATTTCAAGTAATGCTTTTGTATTTTCACAAACAAAAATTCTTTTTGATAACACAAGAGGCGAAACTGCCAGTAATTCTGATTGGGTTATTGATGCTGATGTTAGAAATCTAAATTCAAATTGGCCAACTACAACTGGTGGTACTGAAGGAAATGCTCAAACAACCCCAACACCAGCTCAATCTGCTATTACTACAGGAACAGCCGAAACTTATTGGAATAGTGGAATTTCAGCTTGGGGTGTTGATATTGCGAAATATTGTTACACTACATTTAGTAATGCCGATTATTGGCATATTGAACAACTACCTTACAATGGTAGAGTTACATATTTAGATGGCACAAATGCTCAAGATTTATCAAACTATAAAACATTCGTATTAGATGAGTCAAATAGTATGTTTACTTCTGCGGAAAAAACTGCTATTAAAAATTTTGTTTTTGATGGTGGTAGTCTTTTCATTATTTCGGATCATGATATTGCAGATAGAAATAGTGATGGTGTAGATGCTGTAGATGTTTTAAATGATTTATTAACTTCTGCAACTGGCTTTAACAATGGACTAGGAATTACTTATGATTATGCTAATTATACTGAAACATCAACAAATTTGAATACTAATTTGCCAGGAACCAATCCATTACTATATGGACCAAGAGGAACGGTAAATAGTTTGAAATATAATGGAGGTTCTTCCATGACTATAAATACAACAAATAATGCTACTGTAACTGGCGTGGTTTTTAGAACTGGTGCAGATATTAATGCAAGTATAAATGTTACATGTGCCTATGTAACTTATGGTTCTGGTCGGGTTGTTGCCATGGCTGATAGCTCTCCAATTGATGATGGCACTGGTGATTCTGGAGATGTTTTATATGTTGGTTGGGGATATACATACTCTGGCGTAACGTCAAATGCAAACCTTGTGATGAACGGTACTATATGGCTGATGACCAATACCACACCTCTTTTAACTGTTTCGTCTTCTACTTTTACAGGTTATACCTATGTTGCTGGTGCTGGTCCTTCTGCTTCTCAAACTTTTAACTTATCGGGTTCTAATTTAGATGGAACTTCTGTAACCGTTACGGGTTCTACAAACTATGAAGTTTCTACCGATAATACAACTTTTGGTG
>MEND01000161.1:0-7706 GCA_001768975.1 Bacteroidetes bacterium GWA2_31_9
CATGGTAATTGAAATCGCTTAATTCAAATTATTACTAATTATGTATTAGATAACTGCTAAAATATCTGATTGTCGCATAATCATATATTCTTTTGCTTCAAGTTTTAATTCAGTTCCGGCATATTTTCCGTATAGAACTGTATCGCCAACTTTTACTTCCATTTTTTCGTCTTTTGTGCCATTTCCAACAGCTACAACGATTCCTTTTTGTGGTTTTTCTTTAGCTGTATCAGGAATAATAATTCCACCAGCGGTTTTTTCTTCTTGTTTTGAAGGCTCAACTAATACTCTGTCGCCTAATGGTTTGATATTCATTTTTGCCATATTATAATAAAATTTTAAGATTAAACATTTAAAATCGTGTGTGCATTGTCAGATTTTGTGCCAAATAAATTTGATTGACATTTTATCAGATTTTAACACATTAATATTTCGGTTTATTTTTTATTTCACATTTGTATAAAAGGGCTAAAGCCCTGATTTTTTAATTATTAAACAAATCCACGACCTAAAGTTCGTGGCTATTGAATTAACTTATTTTCATACCATTACAAGAAGATACTGAACAATTGAAAATATGAAAAATTTTAAATAAAAAATGTCAGCATGTATGACATACTGACATTTATTGTAATATTTTATTATTTTATTATTCTTGAGGAGCAGCTTGAGGCTCTTGTGGAGCACCAGATGTTGGAAAGTTTGGTGCAGCAGTTGGGTCAACAGCATTATTAATTTGCTCTTCAATCATTGATTTTTGAATTTGTTTAGCATTTTCACCACGTGGAATTGTAATTGTAGCAACTAATGTTAAAGCTAATATTGAAACAGCTAAAATCCATGTAGATTTTTCAAGAAAATCGGCTGTTTTTCTTACTCCCATCGACTGTGTAGAACCTGAAAAATTAGACGCTAATCCACCACCCTTTGAATTTTGAACCATAATGATTAAAATTAGTAAAATGCTGGCAATAAGGATTAAAACTGAAACTAAGTAATACATAATTATTTATTTATTAAATTTTTGACTTCTTCTATTTTTTTTGCAAAATAAGTATTATTTTCTGAATATTTCAAACTTAATTTTTGATATATGTTCAAAGCCTTATAATAATAGCCTTGTTTAATGTAGATTTTTGCCAGAGTTTCGGTAATAAATGAATCTGATTCTGATACAACAGATTTAGAAATATCTACATTAAAATCAATATTTGAGTTTTTTATTGGAGTTATTCGGGGCTCGTCTTTAATGAATTTTTCAATTAATTCACTTTCAGGAAGTTTTATAGAATTTTCTACTTTTTTGACTTCTTGGCTTTTAACAGGGCTTCCTTTTAAAACATTAAACCAATCGTTGAATGCTAAATTTTCGTTTTTAATATTTGTTTCTGCGAAAATAACTTCTGTCTCAACTTCTTCAATTTTCTCCTCTGAAATTATCTCAGCATTATCAATTAACTCATCGACAATACTTTCTGTAATTATTTCTTGCTTTTGAATTTCAGGAACATTATTATTAATACTTTGTTCTATTTCAGCTTCAACTATTAAATTATCAGCAATATTGCGGTATTGATCTATCTCTTCTGGCTTATTTTCAATAATTTTCTCAATATCTAATGTTTCAGTTATAACAATCTCATTCTTACCATCAATAGCCAATGATTCGTATTTAGAAATAATTTCTTCATTTTTAAGTTCCAGCTCTTTGTTTTCAAGTTCTTTTTTATTTTTAGCTAAAGCTGATTTTCGAAGAATAATGTCGGCAATGCTTTCAGTTTTTTCTTGCTTATTATCATCAAGTCCATGCTTCAAATTAGCAACTCTATTCAATATTTCATCTGCTATATTTGATGAATTTTGAGTTGTGGTTTCAGTTTTTAATTCGATATTTTCAGCTAAAGCCGATTGCTTTTCTTCTTTATTTTCAATAATTTCATTAATAACCAGTGACTCAACAACAAGGTTTTCATCAGCTATTTTAAAATCTTCATCAATTTGCTGAACATTTTCAGTATTTATTTTACTTTCTTCGTTAGTCGAAATGTGTTCAGAAACAATTTTTTCATGAATGTCATCTTCAACTACATTTTCGTTAATATCTACTGCTTCATTCTCAAATTCTTTAGTTTTATCGTTCAGTACAATGTTTTCAACTATTAAAATATTTTCATCAAAATCAATAATTTCAGAATTTTTATCAATTAAAACTTCCTCATTAATTGAATTTTCAGTTACTACTTCGTTAGATTTGTAATCAATATTTGATTCTACATTTACTTTAGGTTTTAAATTAATCAATTGAAAAAGCCTTTTCCTATTATATATATATGCTGATGTAAGTTTTAATTGAGCATCGTATTTAACGTGATTAATATTATGAAGATTTTTTGAATAAAGCATCTGAGCAGCCTGAAAATATGGATAATCAACAAGTAATTCAGATAAGTCTTTTAAGCTAGTCTGATCAAGAATTTCAGGACTTTCGATGTAATTATAGAAGGTATCTTTATTCATTAGACCAGATTACCAATTTGCAACAGTTTTATTAAATATGTCTTCGTTTATTTCTACAAGAATCTGTTTAATTAATTCGTCTTCAACTTGATCAAGACTTTTTGAGCTCTCATAATCTGCATATCTGCTAAATGAAGTATCAAAATTTTGCTTTTCATCAGTTACATTAATAAATTTAATTTTAACCGTAATTGTCAATCTATTAACAGCTGCAGCATCATTACCTTGAATAGCCATTGGCATAGTTTGATAGCTAATAATTTCTCCTTCGATATTTAAGTCGCCATCAGAATCGACTAATTGCAAACTTGTTTGAGAAACAAATTTATCTTTAAGAGTTTCAGTAGCCGTTTGGCTAAGAGTAGGCATAATAAGAGGTGCATTATTTGCAAATTCACGAATATAAATTGTTTTTACATCTGGGGAAATTGATGCACCAGTAAAAGAGTAACTCATTTTACAAGATTCTGAAATAAATAAAAGTGAAATTAAAAATATTATTAATTTATACATTTTTTACTCCAGATTATATTCTTTAATTTTTCTATATAAAGTTCGTTCAGAAATGCCAAGTTCTTGAGCTGCATATTTTCTTTTTCCTTTATGACGGTCTAATGCTTTATTTATCAATTCAACTTCTTTATCAGTTAATGATAACGATTCTTCAACAATCTCAATAGTATCTTGGATATTTGGACTAACGATACTCTTATTTTCAAAACTTGATTGTAATGAATCCTCATAATCAATCGAATAATCCTGCTTTAATTTGCTAATTATTTTTGCATTACCATCGTCGAACGTAATTTTGTCTGAATTATTCTGAATAATTTCATAAACCAATTTTTTTAATTCGTTCATGTCTTTTTTCATATCGAAAAGAACATTATAAAGAATTTCTCTTTCAGAATGAAAAGTATTCTCATCAACTGGTTTTAAAATGGCAGGCAGTCGGGTGCTTGAATAATCAGGCAAATATTTCCTAAGAGTTTCAACTCCAATAATTCTTTCATGTTCGATTACTGAAATTTGCTCAGTAATATTTTTTAATTGTCGAATATTTCCAGGCCATTCATAATTCATCAAAACTGATTGAGAATTTTCGTCCAAACTAATTGAAGGCATACGATATCTTTCAGAAAAATCGACCGCAAATTTTCTGAATAATAATAATATATCATCCTTTCTTTCTTTCAACTTTGGAATCTGAATTGGAACAGTATTTAATCTATAATATAAATCTTCACGGAATTTCCCATGCTGAATTAATTCTATAATATTAATATTAGTAGCAGCAATAACTCTAACATTTGTTTTTAAAGCTTTAGAAGAACCAACTTTAATATACTCACCAGTTTCAAGTACTCTTAAAAGCCTAACTTGAGTTGATAATGGCAATTCTGCAACCTCATCTAAAAAAATAGTTCCTTTATCTGCAACTTCAAAATATCCTTTTCTACTTTCATGTGCACCAGTAAATGATCCTTTTTCGTGTCCAAATAATTCAGAATCAATAGTTCCTTCGGGGATTGCTCCACAATTTACAGCAATATATTGTCCATGTTTTCGAGAGCTAAACTGATGAATAATCTGAGGAAATATTTCTTTTCCAGTTCCACTTGCACCAGTAATTAATACCGACAAATCGGTTGGAGCAACCTGAAGTGCAATATCAATAGCTCTATTTAATCCAAGTGAATTCCCTATTATTCCAAATCTTTGCTTAATTTGTTGAACCGTTGACATTTCAATTTTTCATTAATAAATTTAACATGTAAAGATAATAATATTTATGCAGTCATAAATTTTTTAAAAAAAATTAAATTTTTAATAATTTGTTTTTCCCATAACAACATATTTTATATCTATTTGAAATTAAGATATTTGTCAACATTATATCACATTATATTACTCAACATATTGTACAACAAAAATTAAAAAAACTCAAAGAATCAACATTTTAATCAAAAAATATTGATATTTATTTCATTATTTAAAAAGAACTTTTATATTTGCAGACTTAAAAAACAAAAAATATTTAGTTTAATTAATTGATAATAAAACATTTTAAAACATGACAAAAGCAGACATTATCAACGAAATTTCCAAGAAAACTGGAGTTGAAAAAGTAACTGTACAAAAAACAGTAGAAGCTTTTATGGAAAGCGTAAAAGATTCTTTAGTAAAAGGTAACAACGTTTATCTTAGAGGTTTTGGTAGTTATATCGTTAAGAAAAGAGCAAAGAAAACTGCTCGTAACATTTCTAAAAATACAACTATTATTATTCCTGAGCATTTTATTCCTTCATTTAAGCCTGCAAAAACTTTTGTGAATAAAGTAAAAACTCATAACAAAAAAGGTAAATAATTTTCTTTAAAGAATTGGAATTATGCCAAGCGGAAAAAAAAGAAAAAGACATAAAATGTCAACCCACAAGAGGAAGAAACGCCTCAGAAAAAATCGTCACAAGAAAAAAGGCAGATAGTATTACTTTCTTTTGATGTACAACATATGTAAACCTAAAGGACAAAAGTTCTTTAGGTTTTTCATATTTTATTTCTGGCTTTCTACTAATCCTTTTATATACGGTGAACAAAGAACTTATTATTGATGTTACCGCCACGAATGTATTTATTGCACTAATTGAAGACAAACAACTTGTCGAACTCAATAAAGACAAAAATAATACACGATTCTCGGTTGGTGATATCTATTTTGGAAAAATTAAAAAAATCATGCCCGGACTCAATGCAGCATTTGTTGACATTGGTTACGAAAAAGATGCATTTTTACATTATCTTGATTTAGGTGCTCAATTTAACACTTTAAATAAATTTACTCACCTAATTAAATCAAACAAAACTCGTCTTCCAGATTTTCAGACTTTTAAATTAGAGTCTGATTTACATAAAGACGGAAAAATCACAGATGTTTTAACATCCGGACAAAGTATTCTTGTTCAAATTGCAAAAGAACCTATTTCTACAAAAGGGCCACGATTAAGTGCTGAAATTTCAATTGCAGGAAGAAACCTTGTATTAATGCCTTTTTCTGATAAAGTTTCAATTTCACAGAAACTTAAAACATCAGAAGAAAAAGGTAGATTAAAAAACCTATTAAATAGCATTACTCCAAAAAATTATGGCGTAATTGTAAGAACGGTTGCTGAAGGGAAAAAAACAGCTGAACTTGATTTAGAATTACGTAGTTTAGTTGAAAAATGGGAAAAATCAATTAAAAAAATACGTAATGCAAATCCTCCTAAATTAATAATGGGGGAAATAAACAGAACATCTGCTATTTTAAGAGATGCCTTAAACGCAAGCTTTAACAATATTTATGTAAACGATGAATCTGTTTACAAAACTTTAAAAGAATATATAGTTTCGATAGCACCAGAGAGAGAGAGTATATTAAAACTCTATAATCAACCTCAGCCAATTTTTGAACACTTTGGAATTGAAAAGCAAATCAAAGCTTTATTCGGCAAAACTGTAAGTATTAAAGCTGGTGCATATTTAATAATCGAACACACTGAGGCTCTTCATGTTGTTGATGTAAATAGCGGAAACAGAGCTAATACCGGAGTTGACCAGGAAGCAAATGCATTAGAAGTAAATATGTTTGCAGTTGAGGAAATCGCAAGACAATTGAAACTCAGAGATATGGGTGGAATAATTGTTATTGATTTCATCGACATGAATAAACCAGAAAATAGGTTGGCTGTTTACAAAAAAATGAAAGATGTAATGGAATCTGATAAAGCCAAACATCAGATATTACCTCTTAGCAAATTCTGCTTAATGCAAATTACCCGTCAACGAGTTAGACCTGAAATGAATTTAGGAAAGGCTGAAGCTTGTCCTACTTGCCGAGGCACTGGCGAAATTATGCCATCTGTACTTTTGATTGATGAAATTGAAAATAAGCTAAGTTACTATATTACCAAAGAAAAAAAGAATAATCTTACAATTACAGTTCATCCATTTATAGCTTCACATTTAACTAAAGGAATTTTTTCAATAAAGTTTAAATGGAATAGAAAGTATAAAAAATCAATAAAAATAGAGTCAAACTCAAATTTCAATTTTCTTGAATACGAAATAAACTAAGTTGAAAGTATTAATTTCTATTAGATAAAACCACTTGAATCGGTTTTATATCTTTTGAATTTAGAAAAACTATTAAATATTATTATTGCAATTTTACACTAACAAACAGCATTCCTAATATGCTTAGCTTAAGAATATTACGACGTTATCATCTTTTAATAAACATTACAGGTTTTATCGCTTTTACAGGTGATGATACAAAATAAACTCCTTTTGCAAGTTGGTCAATATTTATGGCGATTTCTCCATTTGTAGGTATTGAAACAGTCAATACTCTTAGTCCAAGCAAATCTGTAATGAATATTGTTTGTAATTCTTCACCTTCGCCATTGATTTCAATTGTTAATTCATTGCTTGCAGGATTAGGTTTTATGTTGAGGTTCATTATATTTTCATTATTACATAAAACAGCAACAATGTTGAAAGTTTCATTTTTGCCATCAAAATCTGTTTGTTTCAAACGGTAATAAGAAGTTCCTTCTAATGGATTTTCATCAATATATGAATAATTAAGTTGAGTATTTGAATTATCTGCACCATTTACTATTCCAATTTCTTGCCAATTGTCGCCATTGTCGCTTCTTTCAATCGTGTAAAAAGCATTATTTTTTTCAGTTGCTACTTTCCATTTAATATTAACCTTGTCATTATTGCAAGTTGCATTAAAAAATATTAATTCGATTGGTGTAGAAACATTGAAACTATTTTGTTTTAGAAATACCCACGCATCCAAATCTCCATCATTAACATCTGCAATAACTAGCTTAATATGATATGTTGAACCAATGGTTACATTTGCTTGTGCTTTTAGCACAGATGTCATACCATTACATTGAATTTCCCAATCGTAATCATGGTCATTGTTCTCGCGAAAGTATTTTGCATTTTCAGCAGCACCAGTGCCACAAAAGCCTTGTGTTTTGTTCCCATTATTAACATTATTGACAGAAACCATTGTACTTGTACCAGGTATAACAGCAAGGTTTTTATTTGTATAATTTCCGCCTAATGGGTTTGGTCCCGATAAGAAAAAAGCAAATGCATCATTGTATGCAGTATTAACAAAATTGTTATAT
>MEND01000161.1:7742-8489 GCA_001768975.1 Bacteroidetes bacterium GWA2_31_9
GATGTGTATTCATAAACAGCATCATGACCTATAGCTTCAACTACTTTTCCTGACCCTAAAATTATACCGTCTGTAAAACCTACTGAAGAACCTCCGCCTGTAAACGAACCCTTTTGTGCAGAATTTCCAGTAAAGGTTATATTTGTAGCTGTAACACCTCCATACATTAATATACTATTTACTAATTGAGTTGCAGTATATGTTGTAGCATCTACTGCAAGTGTTCCAGATGTAAGTGTGCCAGTATAAAACCTACGAGTTTGGCAATCTGCCGAAGTTCCATTTGCATTTACTGCGGCAACTCTCCAATAATAGTACCTGTCAGGGTCTAAAGCAGAAGCCGGAGTATAAGTTGTTACATTTCCGATATTAGTACCATTTACAATATTTGTAGGAGGATTATCTGTTCCAAAATACAATACATAAGAAGTTGCAGCAGTTCCTGTATTTGGAGTTAATGCTGACCAATTCAATGTAGTTGAAGTACTTATTCCAGTAGCAAAATCAGCAGGAGTTGTTGTTACAGGGCATGGAGCAATTGAAGGGTCGTAAGAAATACGAATGTATGGTCTAAATTTGTTTGCAGCTACAGTAGGAGGGTTAGTAGCATCATTAGAACCCTTTTGAAATTTATTAGTACCAGTAGCAGTATAGTTGTATGTATGAGAAGCCCAAGGTGTTCCATATTCACACGTACCATCCTGAAGACGAATTGAAATTAATAAATTATCAGAGTTATTATATGCG
>MEND01000162.1:0-2812 GCA_001768975.1 Bacteroidetes bacterium GWA2_31_9
AGTAAAATTTGTGTAATCTGTGGCTAGTTTCTTCTCTATAATCATTCCCTTCTCGAAATTCGGGATAAATCGTGTGTCCTTATTTGTGGTCGTGAATGTTTCATCTCATGAAAGCTATTTTTTTAACTTTTTACTAGAAATATGAGTATAAAATGATAATAATTAGTAAATTATTTAAGTTTTTTCTTATTTTTGGTAATTAAAAAAAGATTAAAATCTTGTTATGCAATTGAAATTAAGAATATTAGTTGTAATTATCTCGTTTATAATGTTTAATTTAAACATTTTAGCAACAGAAGATCCAACCATAAAAGAGAAATTTTTATCTGCATCATATTTTTATTTATATGAAGATTATGAAAGTGCATTACCATTATATTTAGAGTTATATGATAAAGAGCCAACTAATGCAAATTTAAATTTTAAAATTGGAAATTGTTATTTGCAAATTCCTGGACAAAAGCAGAAATCAATTTCTTTTTTAGAATTTGCAACTACAAATATTTCAACAAAATCAAATGAGTTTTCTTATAAAGAAACTGCTGCTCCAGAAGTGGCTTATTATAGGCTTGGTGAATCATACCACAATAATTTGGAATTTGATAAAGCAATTGATGCTTATAAAAAATTTAAAACTTTTTTAAAACCAAAAGATATTTACAATAATGACTTAGTAAATAAGCAAATAGAGACTTGTATTAATGCAAAAGAATTATATAAATATCCTGTAATGGTAGTTCGAAAAAACCTTGGAAATTTGATAAGTACACCATATTATGACTATAATCCTGTAGTATCAGGAGATCAAAAAACTTTGGTTTTTACTTCTGAAAGAAAGCTTACACTTAAAGAAATTGATAGTTTATCAATATTAGGAGTACAAGACGATTTTATTCAAGAAGTTTTCTATTCAAAAAATATTGATGAAGTATGGCAAACTGCAAAAAATATTTCACATGAAATTGGTTCAAATGGTTTTTGTAGTTCAGTTTACTTGTCAGAAGATGGAACACGATTACTTCTAATGAGAGATGATTATTTTGATGGGAATATTTATGAAAGTAATTTTAATGGAGGAAAATGGTCAGAAATAAGAAAATTAAATAAAAATATTAATTCTAAATCTTGGGAAGCACATGCATGTTTATCTCAAGATGGAAAAACTTTATATTTCTCTAGCGATAGAAAAGGTGGTTATGGAGGTTTTGATATTTATAAATCTGAAATTACAGAAAATGGAGAATGGGGATCTGCTGTAAATTTAGGCTCAACAGTTAATACTAAATTTGATGATGATACTCCATTCATTTTGAATGATGACAAAACTTTATATTTTAGTTCAGAAGGTCACTATAATATGGGAGGATTTGATATTTTTTATTCAAATCTTATGGATGGAAATAAATGGTCGTTGCCTTTAAACCTTGGTTATCCAATTAATACACCAGATGATAATCTTTTTATGTGTCCTTTAAGTAATGGCGAATTTACATATTTTGCTGATGCTAAATCTGATGGATCAACAGGAACAGATATTTATATGATGAAACTTATTGTTCCTGAAAATCCTGGCGAATTTGATATTCATGGTTATGCTAAAATTGCCGATACTAAGTTAAAACCAAGAAGTTTAGTTACAATATCAATGATTGATACTTTAACAAATGCGAATGTAGGAACTTTCTTTTCGAATATTGATAATGGCGAATTTTCATATACAACAAAACCAGGTATTTATAAATTAATTTTTGAAGCTGATGGATTTAAAACTAAAACAGAATTTTTAAATGTTCCTAGAATTCTTTATAGAAAAGAATTTTTTATGAATGTTTATTTAACTCCAACATTTATTGCTTCTGCCGAAGAACAAATGTCAAGTAATGAGACTTTTGTTCAAAAACAAGCTTATGTTTCTGTAAAAAATATAAGTTTTGAAAATACTGATAATAATATTGATTATGATTCACAAGTAGAACTTGAAAAATTAAGTGTTTTATTAAAAACAAATCCAAATTTGAAAGTAGAATTAGAGAGTCATTCATCGTCGAGCATAAGTTCAGCTTATGATTTAAAATTGGCTGAAAAGAAACAAAAAGAAGTTGTTGAATATTTAGCTACAAATGGAATTTCTTCTGATAGATTTGCATATAAAAAAGTTGATGTAAATAATGAAATGCAAAATAGTAGTAACTCTATTGAAATTAAGGTGTTAAAAGAAGCTGATGATTCATTGATTGCTGACAATAGTTTATTCCTTCCAGAGAGAATTAGAAATAAATCAAATGTTTCATATACAATTCTTTTAGCTCAAAAAGATTCAAAAATTGAAAAGAGTTCGTTCACAAAGTATAATGTAAGTAATGTAAATGAATATCAAAATAATGTAAATTATTATTATACAGCTGGTGAGTATGCAAATCAATACGAAGCAATAAAGTCGTTAAATAATTTAATAGAGAGTGGCTTAACCGATGCTAAAATAATTGATAACTTTGAATTAGCAGAATTAACTAACAATACTGATGTTGCTGTGATAGCTGATAATTCAGCAAATAATACAAACGTTAAAAATACTTCTGACGTAAATTCAACAGATGGTGTCAGTTTCACAATTCAAATTGGAGCATATTCAAATTCAATAGAACTCTACATTTTTAATGACTCAAAAGAAATAGTTGAATATAAAGGTGATGACGGAAAATACCGATATTTATTCGGAAAATTTAATTCTTATTCTGAGGCTAGGAGCAAATTGATAAGTATAATTAAAATGGGTTATTCCGATGCATTTATAATGAATTCTGAGCGTTAT
>MEND01000162.1:2823-4590 GCA_001768975.1 Bacteroidetes bacterium GWA2_31_9
ATGAGCTTTATAAGTAACGAATATATTAGTCTTAGGGCAATTGAACCTGAAGACATTGAGCTAATATATTCTTGGGAAAATGATTCAAATATTTGGCACTTAGGAAATACTATTATTCCTTTCTCAAAGGAAACTATAAAAAAATTTATTTTTGAATCTGCCAATAATTTATTTATTGATTGTCAATTACGACTAATGATTGACTTAAATGAAACAAATCAAACTATTGGTTCAATTGATTTATATGATTTTGATGCTATTAACATGAAAGCAGGTGTTGGAGTAATCTTAAATTCAGAATTTAGAAATAATGGTTATGCTCTTAAAGCTTTAAAATTACTTATAGATTATTGTTTTAATATTCTGAATTTAAAACAGTTATATTGCCACATTGCTGTTAATAATGAAAAAAGTATTAAATTATTTGAAAAAGCAGATTTTCAGCAATCAGGCAAATTAAAAGACTGGATAAAAAAACAAGGAAAACGAGAAGATGTATTTATTTTTCAATTAATAAATCAATCTATTCTCTAATAAAATGTGGCAGATTTATAGGTATTTCAATACTAATTTCAATTAATCCGGCTATTATTCCATTTTCATACCAAGGTGATTGATGAATTAATTTCTTAATTCCGTTTTTTGAAATTGTATAAGAGTTAGTTCCTCCAGTTTTAAATAATTCTTGAATAATTGCTTTTGAGTTTTCATTGTGAAAATCATATATATTTTTCCCAATTAATGTTATTCCTCCATATTTTTCAAACACTTGTTCAGATTTTTTATTCATATATATAAATTTTCCTTCTAAATCGCATATAGTAATTGCAGAAGGTAATTCGTCGAAATGTTTTATTGATAAGTTCATAATTATTATAGATTAAAATATCTTATTTTGCATTAATTAACAAATATAATAAATTGCTCAATAATAGCATATTTATGTGTTGTTAAGATGTTTTTGTTAATATGTCAATTCTAGACATACGATTTTAAATATAAAATTAAATATCTTTGCTAATCAAAATTTGAAATATTGAATAAAATACTTTTTTTATTAGTTGTAAATTTCCTAATTTTCAATTGTTTAAGTGCACAGCAGGTTGATTCAGAAGATACTTCATTTGAAGATTCTTTACAACTTACAAATCCAGCATATTTGCTTTACGATAACCTTTGGGACAATGACTGTGTTAAAAATAGAGTTTTATATAATTCCACTTTAATGGATACAGCTCTGTTAATAAGTAATACAGAGTATGTTGCTCCAGTAAAAGGACGATTTTTATCTCCTTATGGTCCAAGAGGAAAAAGAAACCATTCAGGTATTGATATAAAGTTAAATTTAGGTGATTCGGTAAAATGTGCTTTTAATGGAAAAGTTAGAGTTGCAAAAAGTATTAGTGGTTATGGAAATGTTGTAGTTGTTAGGCATTATAATGGTCTTGAAACCGTTTATGCACATCTCTCAAAAATAATTGTTAAACCAGATGATATGATTAATGCTGGAGAAATAGTTGGATTAGGAGGTAGAACAGGAAGGGCAACGACTACTCATTTGCATTTTGAAATTAGATATTTATCAAAGTCTTTAAATCCTGCTTTAGTTATTAGTCCCGAGAATTATGAATTAGTTACCGATTCATTATATGTTGCTGATAATAAGTTTTTTTCAAATTATGAAGATGTTTTGATAGAGAAAAATAATAATAAGATGAGAATTGATGATAATGATGTTGCTGATGAAAAATATTATATCATTAACAA
>MEND01000162.1:4628-6920 GCA_001768975.1 Bacteroidetes bacterium GWA2_31_9
TAACGTTTTTAAGAGTTTATCCAAAAAATTAGATTCAGCTAATAAATTCGAACACTTTTTCAAGCTTAATTCCTCTTGAACCTTTAATTAGAATAAAGTTGTTTTGTATAGGATTTTGTTGTAAATAAGTTGTTAATTCGTCAACGTTAGCAAAGGTTTTAAAGTTTGAATTTGTATTTACTTTGGTAAATGTTTTCCCCACCAACAACACGTTTTTAAAAAGTAATTTTGAAATTAATTCAATTACAGTAATGTGCTCTGATTCAGAGATATGCCCAAGTTCAAGCATGTCGCCAATAATTAATGTTTTTTCTATGTAATCAATTTCATGGAAATTTTTTATTGCAACTTCCATACTACTGGGGTTTGCATTATAAGCATCCATTACAATAAAATTACTTTTGCTTTTTATTAATTGTGAGCGATTGTTGGAAGGATTGTAATTTGAAATTGCATCACAAATAACAGAGTCTTCAATGTTGAAATATTTACCAATTAAAATTGCAGCTAAAACATTATCAGTATTATATGAGCCGATTAAATTTGTTTGAATTTGATTTGCTTGATTATCATTGTGTTTCCATTCAATTTTTATAAATGGATTCATCGAAATTAGTTTGCCTGAAATATAATTTGCCGAATCTTTTCCATAAGAATAAAATTCTTTGGCGTTATTTATACTTGTAAGCAAATTATTATCGGAATTAATAAAAACAATTCCATTTTTAGTTAGAAGAAAATCGTATAATTCCTTTTTTGTATTAATTACACCTTCGTACGAGCCAAAACCTTCGATATGAGCTTTTCCAATATTTGTAATAATTCCAAAATCAGGTTCTGCAATTTCGCTTAGTATTTTAATTTCTCCGGAATGATTAGCACCCATTTCGATAATTCCAATTTCAGTTTCTTTTGTAAGCGTAAGAAGGGTTAAGGGAACACCAATATGATTATTAAGATTTCCGTGCGTATAAATTGTATTGTATTTTTTACTCAATACAGCATTAATCAGTTCTTTAGAAGTTGTTTTTCCGTTTGAACCTGTAATTCCTATAATTTTGGCTTTCATTTGCTTACGATGATAATTTGCAAGATTTTGCAAAGATTTAAGCACATCGTCAACTAAAATAAATTTATCGTTAATCAGATAATTTTTGTTATCAATTATTGCATAAGATGCACCTTTTTTAATTGCCGATTTTGCATATTCATTTCCATCGAAATTATCACCTTTTAACGCAAAAAACAATGAATTTTGCTTAATGTTTCTTGAATCAGTTGATACAAAAGGATTTAATGTAAATAGTTTATATATTTCTTCTAACAACATAAATGAAGGTTAAAATTTTGTTTATAGATTTATGTTTGTTGCAAAATAGTTATTGCAATTTCACCCAATTTTTATTTTTGAATTTACAATTATTATAAGATTCATCTATATGAATGTAAGTAGTTTCAAGCTTTTTAACTACCCATGAATCAACCGCATTTTGCTTTTTATTAGCAAGAGCATCGTCTTGAATACGTTGGTAATCGTCTTTTAAATTGGCTTTATGAGGTTTCGATTTCGATTTTACTTTCATAAATTTAAAAACAATTTTTCCTTTTTCGTCACGAGTTTGAAATGTTTTTGAAACTTCTCCAATATCTAAATCTTTAATTGTATAATAAGATGTAGGATCTATTTGTCTGGTTTCAAATTTCGAAGTTCCTGTATATGGATTAGTCATCAAACCACCATTGTATTTCGATTGGCTATCTTCAGAATATTTATCAGCTGCAGCTTCAAAAGTAATAGTCCCATTTCTAATGTCATAGGCAATACTGTCAAGCTTTTTTTCGAGATTTAGCATTTGCTCGAACGATGCTTTTGGTGAAAGTAAAATATGTCGAACATTAACTAATTCGCCTTTTTTCTCAATCAATTGAAGTATATGATAACCAAATTCAGTTTCAACAATTCGAGATACTTCACCTTCTTTTATATTAAATGCTACAGCAGCAAATTCTGGTACTAATTCGGAACGAGAAACTAATCCTAATTCGCCACCCTTTTTTGCAGAACCTGGATCTTCTGAATACAGAACAGCAAGTGTTGAAAACTTATCTCCATTTAGAATTCGTTCTCTAAATTCGTTAAGTTTTTCTTTTACTGCTAGCTTCTCATCTTCGGTTATAACAGGATACATTGCAATTTGTTGAATTTCAAGTTCTGTATTTATAAATGGAATACTATCAATAGGAATTTCTTTCATATAGGATTTTACTTCGGATGGAGTAATTTTAATGTCA
>MEND01000163.1 GCA_001768975.1 Bacteroidetes bacterium GWA2_31_9
TTGTTAATTAAAATCGGATATATTTCTTCAATTGTGGTAACTCCTTTTGCAAACAGTTCAAATGCACTGCCTGCAAGGTTTCCAATACCCTTGTTTTGTAAAATATTTATTATGTCGTATTGCATATTTTTTATATTTTCTGATAGTTCATAATCAATCGGGATAACTTCGTAAACTGCCTTCCGTCCTTTAAATCCGGTATAAAAACACTCATCGCAACCTTTTGCAACATAATGCACCGTGATGGCTTGTGGTGCTTTATAATTCTTGGGATATAGTTTTGTGTTAAATTCCTGTTTTACTTTGCAATTCGGACATAATAACCTGACTAATCGCTGTGCTACTGAAAGATTCAATGTGTTTGCCACAAGAAATGGCTGAACTCCCATATCAACAAGTCTTGAGATTGTTCCCCAAGCCGAATTGGTGTGAATTGTTGAAAGCACAAGATGCACTGTTAGAGCTGCACGGATTGCCATTTGTGCTGTTTCACCGTCACGAATCTCACCAAGCATTATAATGTCGGGGTCTTGTCGTAAAAATGTACGTAAAGCACTTGAAAATGTAAGCCCGATACTTTCTTTTAACTGAACTTGATTTATCCCATCAAGTGTATATTCAATGGGGTCTTCGACAGTTAAAATATTTGTTGATTCGCAATTCAGAATTTTCAATGTTGCATACAGGGTTGTGGTTTTTCCTGAGCCTGTAGGACCGCTAATTAGAATAATTCCATGTGGTTTTTTAATTCCTTCGAGATAATCTTCGAGTTGTTTTTCTGAAAATCCAAGTACATTTATATCAATGCTGGTGGCATCTTTACTAAGTAAACGTAGAACTATTTTTTCACCGTGCAGAGTTGGAAGTACAGAAACTCTTATATCGAATTTATCGCTTCCCGAAGTGAAAAATATACGTCCATCTTGTGGCAGTCGTTTTTCGGCAATATCAAGGTTAGATTTTATTTTAACCTTGTTAACCAACGACGGATAGTCTTCTTTTTTAAGTATATAGCGTTCGATTAGTTTTCCATCGATACGAAATCGCACACGGCAAATTTCTTCGTAGGTTTCTATGTGTATATCGCTGCTCCCGAGCGAATTTGCTTCGGTTATTATGTTTAGTAAAAAATCGTCGGATTTGTAATTTACAAGAGTTGCATTTTTGCCCGATTCCTGTTTTTTTCCTTTACGATAATACTTCCCGAGTGTTTTTGTAATTATCTCTGAATTTGTAAGTTCGAGCTGAATATTTTTTCCCAGAAGCATTTCGAGTTCATCTTTTATGCTCTTTGAGTTTTTAGTATCGTCGATATAAAAAGCAATATTGCTTCCTCCATTGGATTTTGGGACGATACCATAATGCCATGCCTGCTCAGTAGTAATAAGCTGTTGCAAGTCGGTATTTATTGTTATGCTTTCGTTATCAGCCATAAATTTGAGTCAAATAATTAATTAGCAAATTGTCGTTATAAAAATCCATTTCGGATTTGAAAATTTTAATTCCCAACAGCACAATCATTACAACTGAAAAAGCTCCTGCTAAAGGAATTGTTGTAATTTTTGGTTTCGCAATTAAGATTATTATCAGCCATGTAATCAGAATAATAAACAAGCTGACCGTAAAAAAAATAATAAAATTCATTGGCGAAAATGCCAAACTGAAAACATAAAATAATAGTATATCGCCCAACCCAATATATTTATCAAGCCTAAGAGTTAGTTTTTTATTTTTTAATGAGAAATAAACTGTCAATAATGCCAGTTGAAGTGTGATAAAAATAATATTGAAGCTTGTAAATGAGAGGATTGTTTTGAATGGTAATTCAAAGCTTGCAATGAAGATTACAATTATAGCCAAAACCGGAAATAAAATCCATGAAATAGCTCTTAATCGAAAATCCTGGTAAAGCATAATGCTAAAAATCAGTATTGACAGTATTTCTAGGATTAACATTGCTTAATCTTTTATTGTTTGTACAAGATTTTGTTCATGGTCGATTTCCCAAACATCGAAAATACCATCGCCGTCAAAATCGACTACTGCTGTGGCTTTTGCTTTAAAAGCATTAATACCGGCTTCAATTATTTCGACTTTATAATTTGCATTTCCGCCTTCGGTTACAAGTTTTGCATGTTCGTAGCCAACATCATCGAAACTGGTTGAATATTTCGATTTCATATAAAAATAGCTCTTCTCAAGCGTGTAAAGGTGATTTAACTGCACCTGTGCTTCGGTGCTTTTTGCTTTTGAAATCAGCGGCATAAGCACAGGTAATGCCAACAATACCAAAATGCCTATTATTACAAGCACTACAAGCAATTCGGTCAGCGAAAAGGCTTGTGCTTTTTTGCTTATAATGCCAATTAAGCTCGATTTATTTTTCATATTTAATATATTTTGTCTGCCTTTTCTGAATAAATAATGTTGTTTCATATCATATAATTTTTCACTTTTATAAACTTGCAATTTGTTAATAATTAAGTCACACAACTACTCGCATTCGTTAAGCGTTCATTTTGCTTAATTAAACGTTAAGTATTTTTATTTAATCGTTTTACAAAAAAAACTCGCTCATAATGCTCAAAAACTTATTTTTTCGACGAATAGAAACTTCCAATTTTACATTATTGGTAAGGATTACTGAGCAACCTTTTACAGTTGTATAATGAAATACATGATTAAGGTTAATGATATATGACTTATGTATTTGAAAGAAATTTTTAGAAATCAATTTATTACTTACTTCGAGATTTGCATTTGTCATACTGGTTTTTGACTGGTCTTTTAAGTTGATTTCAATATAATTGCTTGAAAGTTTGCAATAAACAATCTCATTTATGTTATACATGTTATAATCGTTATTTACTTTCAGGCGAATTTTACAATCAGTGTTTTCATTTTTCTCTATTTGAGTTGTAACTTCAACCTTTCGATTTAACGACTGAGGAATAATCTCGAATGTATTAATATCAAGAGATGTAATAAAAAATACAGGTTTACTTCCCCAAACACCTCTAAAGATTTTTATTCTTAAATTAATTGAACCTACAATGCTTTTGAATTTTGCATCTTGGGTCATAAATGGTTTAAAATTTAATACTTCTGTAATTTTGCCAATCCAGTTATCATAATGATTTTCGATTAAGTCAACAAAGTGTATCTCATCAATATCGTTTGAAAGAGATAAAGCAGTATGAAGTTTTGCATTAATGTATTGTAAATAACCAAATTCATCAATTATGGCAACCAGGTTTTTATAATCTAATTGATTGGTATTATTAATATCGTCGTAGTATTTCGATTTTATTACTGAATCAAATATTGACTCATAATGTGAAATAGTTTTAGCAACTTTGGCAGAAATACTATTCTCAAAGCCTAAAATTATTGAGAATTGTTGATGATAATACAGCTTATTGATAATGGCATAAGAATCAAGGTAAGGACAAAAATGCTGCTCATTATTTTCATTTTTTTCGATAAAAAAGGATTTGCTTCCGCTATTCCCATTTGATGCATACTGTTGAACAATTTGTGGAAACTCTGCGTTCATCTTCTTGCACTGTGGTTTAATAAAATCTTTGCTTCCAACTTCAGCTGAAAACATACATGTGCAACGTGATTGTTTAGATTGTACTATATATTCTGTTAAAGCTTTAAAACTTTCGTTTAATGAAATAATGTTGCTTTTGCTGTGGTAACGTAAAATTGATTTATTCATAATATTCCCTCGTTTTTAATGTTTCTTTCTATCTGTTTATTGCAAAAACATAAAAAGGTAAGGGTGTTTTTAGGCGTTATTTTATATTATTTTACAATAATATTGTATTATATTGATTATTAGATTATTAAAATTATAATAATTTTACTTATTATACAATAAATTTAAATTTGAGTAATTTTTGGGGAGTATAATTGAATTTTTTATGCTATGTTTTGAGCTAATTCGTATTAGATATTACATACAATCTTAAACAATTCTCAAGCATAGCTTCGCTTTTTGAAAAACATATTGTTCGCCGTGTAAGTCGCTTTATATGTGTGCGTAATGTAAGGTTATTACGTTCTATTTTATTGATATTGTATTGAAAAACTTTGTGAATTGGTTTTGGTATTAGTGAATTGTATATGTTTAAACCATCGGTATAAATTTTTTTAGGGTTTAATCTTATAACAGATGTTACTACTTTTTTTAAGTTTTCTTTTGTTCGGCGACCAACTGCAAAATCAACAACTACACCGCTACTCTTGTTTATTGCATACATTAGCCAGCTTTCGTTTTTCTTATTTCCGACATAAGTACGCAATTCATCTATTTCGTATGATTGATTTGTTTCTGTTAGCTCAGGCTTTTTTAGTGTTCTGCTTATAATTTCTATCAAACGCTGAACGGTAGTTTTTGGAATTTTCATAATCCTTGATATTGAACTTATTCCTACACCTTCATTATTCAGGGTTTTTATAAGCACGAAGTCCTTTTTTGAGGTATTATATGAATAGCACAATTGTTGGTATTTGTTACAACATACACACCTGAATCGTTGAATTTTATTTCTGATACCTTTTTTGATACATTTTGATTTGCAATACTTACATTCCATAAATTTGTGATTTATGGTGTAAAGCTATTTCATCTTTAAGAAGCTTATAACTGCAATATATTAAGCGTAATGAATCTTTAATTGAACGTTAGGTAAATGAATTTAAACGAAAAAGCTCCATTTGGAACACTAATAAAACTGATTCCCTTTATTTAAGCCTTTTTTTAAATTTAAACTCCTGTTTTAATACTTTTACTCTTCTAACTTTTTTAAAATTTCACTTCTTAAATTGCTCATTTTGTGTGTTTTATTTTTTTGAGTTTTCAAAAAGCTCCATTTGGAACAGTACCCTTTTGGAACAGTACCGTTGCTGACCTGTTTCTTTTTTGAGTTTTCTAAAAGATCCTTTTGGAACAGTACCCTTTTGGAACTGTACCAATTATTCAATTGTTGTCAAATCTATTGTTTTCAAAAAACAATTTTATCATATTATTTACTTTTTTAAAATAATCATAATTTTTGTTTTTGTACACCACAACATTATATACGATTACTTTATCTCCTGATTCAATACAATAAACAGAACCTTCTCCAATTATGTTTTTATTTAATAAGTTAATATAATACTCTTTTTTAAATCCATTTGGGTTAGAATAAAATATGTTATTTGTTGATATTTCATAAAAACAAGTTGAATCAGAATTAGTTGCCCTATTATAAATATTTTCTGCTTGTATGGAAAAACTATATTCACGTTCTCTTTTTAAAAAAGTTATTTGATTATTTGAAACTAATTCTTCTAATGTTTTATCAGCAACAGAAAATTGTTCAATTCCTTGAATATTCCTATACACAAAAAGAAAATTCTGCGGGATAAATACTTTCAAATTGCAAAAGTCAACAACAGTATCAGCATTCGCAGTCAATATTTGATTATATTGTATATTATTATTGTCAGGTTTATTTGAAAAATGAATTATCATCCAAATTCCTAATAGAAAAATTGACAGTAATAACATCTTAAACAAAAAGCTTCTTAATCGCTTTCTGTGTTCAGGCTTTTTAGATATAAATCTGTAAATCAGAAGAAACAATACTGAAAATATAAAATTTCCAATCCCAGCATAAAGTAATAATTTAACTAACATAACTTTAAAGTGTTTTTGGCTTTTTCTCTGTTCCAGAACTACTACTTGAACTATTTTTTGTACTAGAACTTGTGCTTGCACTAGAATTTGTACCAGAACTTGTGTTTGTGCTAGAATTTGTACCAGAACTTGTGTTTGTGCTAGAATTTGTACCAGAACTTGTGTTTGTGCTAGAATTTGTACCAGAACTTGTGTTTGAAGGAGGGTTTTTATTTACATTTGTATTGTTAACAAAATTTGTTGCATTTTCAGTTGTAGATAATGTTGTATTAAGTAGATCAACTCCATTTAAATCGGTATTAAACACATCCCATGCAATATTCACAACATCAGCTGTTTTTTCATAACCTAAATCTCTTATTCCACCTGGCACAATAGCATCTGGAATATCTTTATCATCAACTCCAAATAAAGTTGCAATTGTTTTAATATAAGTTGTTGCTGATGCTGAAAAACCTAAAGTAGCAGTTCCTGTGGACATTGTCCCATATAAAACACCTCCCATTACAGCCCCCATAGTCATAGTAGCACCGACAACAGCTACAACACTACCTGTTACTTTTAAAGTTGTTTTTGAAGTTTTGGATATTCCATTATACACATCATTTATTTGATTTTGAGACAGATCTGGTGGTAAATTTAATCTGGCAGACTCAAGTCCTTCAAGCTCAACGGCATCTATTACTCTGTTTTCACTAAATGCATAAGGAGAATTGTGAGGATATTTCGCAGCTAAAGGGTCAACAGATAAAAACCGCTGTGC
>MEND01000164.1:0-311 GCA_001768975.1 Bacteroidetes bacterium GWA2_31_9
TAATCAAAATTAACAGTACCTCCATTAGCAGCTCCTGGATTGCCTGAGGCATTAACCAAATTACATCTATCATAAGTAACAACATCTGAACATGCACCTCCAAAAGTAATTGTTGTAGTTCTTGTTGCACATGCAACATTATAATTTACAAAATAACCAGTAGCTGTTGAACTACACTGGAATATTACATATAAAGGTTCATTTAAACTTGCAAAACTGTTATAAGAAGTGTTCACAGTATTTCCTGTAACTATAACTACATTTGCACCTGCAGGTAAAACACCACCAACAGGCTCTATTAACACACCTGC
>MEND01000164.1:318-4023 GCA_001768975.1 Bacteroidetes bacterium GWA2_31_9
GCCGCTGCTATTTCGGCATTTGCATTTGCAACAAACTGTGCAGTAGTAGCATCTTGGCACAAACCAAGGAAACCCGTAGAAGGCCATGTTACTGACATTGTTGATGTATTTACAGGATTTGAGCCTATTTGAAAAAACACCATCTCTTGTTGACCTTCTGAAGTCCAACAAGCATCAACTAAAATACTTTCAATTTCAATACAAGATGAAGGTATTACACTTGTGCTTGCAACGCAACCATTTGCATCGGTTACAGTAACTGTATAAGTTCCAGCACAAAGAGCTGAAATAGTTACTGGGTCGTTATCAACTGCATCTGGTCCGTCATTTGACCAATCATAAGTATATGGTGTAGTACCTCCAATTAAATCGGCAGTGGCAGTTCCGTTACAAACACCATTACAAGTTAAATTTGTTCCAATTACTTGTAAAGACATTGGTGGTGCTTGAGTAATTGTAACTGAAGCTGTTACAGTACAGTTATTATTATCGGTAATAGTTACAGTATGAACTCCAGCAGATAAAGTACCAGCTGTATTTGTCAAAGATGCAGTATTGGAAGTTGAGCTACCACTCGACCAAAGATAGTCAAAAGTAGTTGTTCCTCCTGTAATTGTAACAGTAGCAGAGCCATTATTGCCTCCGTAACATGTTACGCTTGTTTGTGCAGTTATTGATGCTGTTAATTGAGGAGGCTCTGTTACCGATGTACTTGCAGTTGCTGTACATCCTTTTGAATCAGTAATTGTAACAGTATAACTTCCATCACATAATCCCGAAGTAGTCGCTGAATTAGGAGTACTGCCTGCTCCCCAAGCATAGTTAAATGGACCTGTGCCACCAGAGGTTACTGAACCTGTAGCTGTTCCAGTACATAATCCATAACACATTGGATTTGTTCTAGTTGCGTTTGGAACAATTGCAGCTGGGTCGGTTAATGTTACACTTCCAGTTCCTGCACAACCATTTGCATCGTTAAATGTTACAGTATATACTCCATCTGCTAAGCTCGTAGCTGTAGCTGCTGTACCTCCTGATGGAGACCATGAATAATTTGAATATGGACTTGTTCCACTTGCAGGATTAGCAATAATTTGACCAGTAGAAGCATTAGGACAGCCTGGGTCTGTAGGTGTAAAAGTTACAGTGGGCATTGGGTAAACTGTAACACTTAATGAATATGGATCCGAACAACTTCCAGTCGTTGCAGTTAAAGATATCAAATGAGAACCTGTTGTGCTAAAAGTAATTCCCGAAGGATTTGTAGCGTTTGAGGTTGCAGGTGTACCTCCAGCAAAAGTCCAAGAGTAAGTTGTTGCACCTACACTTGTATTAGTAAAATTAAAAGTATTTCCTGTTAGACATCTATTGGATGATGCTGTAAAACCTGCGGTTACTCCACCTGAACTTGATACATCAACTGATGTAACTATTGAACAACCATTTTTATCTGTAACTGTTACAAAATAAGTTCCTGAACCTAATGTAGAAATAGTATTATTAGTAGTATTAGTATTATAAGTTGTAGATCCATTCGACCATTCATAATCATAAGGTTTATTCCCAGCAGTAGCACCTGCAGTAATACTTACAGTGGCAGTACCATTATTTAAACCACATGTTGCATCAACAGAAGAAGTTGCTAAAGTCATACCAGTTGGTTCAGTAATGACAATTGTATCAATTGTTGCACATCCAACATTATCAGATACAGAGATATAATATGTTCCTGCTGGAATATTTGTAATTTGATTTGTTGAAGATGCAGAATTATTTGTAGTAGAACCATTTGACCAAGCATAATCAAAATTTGGATTTAAAGGAGGAGCTACAGTAACCGTTGCACTTCCTGTACTTGCGCCAAAACATACAGGGTTAACTCCAGTTGTACTAATCTGAAAATCGGTTACATTAATTGTAATTGTTGTATCGAATGTACAACCAAAGTTATCAGTAACAGTATAAGTATATACCTGACTCCCACTAGCAAGTGGTGTAACTGTATAATTATTACCAGTTGGAGCAACAGTTCCTGAACCTGTCCAAGCTCCAGCAGTAGGAAAAGTTGTATTAAAGCCCCATGGAGAAGGATATAACGAAGGGTCAAATGCAATTCCCCAAGAAAAAATATAACCGTTATCAGCTGTCAAATTATCTATCACTGTAATTGTCCAATCACCATTCAATGGGCAACCTACTAAAGTAGACCATGGCCCTTCAGTCTGATATGTTCCAGGGATAAGCTGACTAATATTGGTACTTACGTTCCCAGTTGGATCTGTATATGTTGCAAGCGTTTGCCAATTTGCACTATTATCAATTTCTCCGTTAGTTGAGGAAGGAGACCAACAATAATCTAATCCAATACCTGGAGTAATAACAGAAGTATTATTATCAACCGGTAAACCAGTAGCAACAGGATTTCCGATTATTGTTCCACTCCCAGCATTAGCAGTTATTATATTAAGCTGTTGACCATTCGGGCATGTTAATAATATATCTATATCTCCCATATATGAATGTTCCATATTTAAACAAACATCCAATACATCTGAAACATTCTGAACTGTTTGAGCTGGATCAAAAGTATCAAAAGTAATTGCTGTAGTATAACTAACGCCACTTCCATCAGGCAAAAAGGTTGTTCCTGCTAATACTTGACCTGCTGTTGCTGACCAAGGTATTGGAGTAACAACTCCAACTAAGTTAACTGGTTGACCAACACAAACTGTCAAAGGACTTGCCATTGTTCCTGCAAAAGAAGGATCTGGTGCAACTCTTACTCTTTGTCCAATATCATTTGTACTTCTACATCCCTGTATGTCAGTAATTATCAAATTAATATCATATCCTCCACCATCAGGAAATGTATAAGATACATTTTCAGTACTAAAAGTTTGCCCATCTATTGACCATTGAAAATCTGAAGTAGCATCTGACTGAACGTAATTAGTTCCACTTTGTGGGTAACTACCATTTCCTAAAAAATTAACAGTTGCTCCTTGACAAATATCAATGTAAGCCACTCCTCCTGTTGAGGAAGCAATAACCGTATTACAAGGGTAGGTGCATGAAATTGAAGCAGCCCATCCAGAATAAGTATTTGTAGTTTCATCAGAATGAAAATAAAATGTTAAACAACCAGATGCATTTGTAGAGCTAGGTTTTATAATTCCTGTATATGGATTACTATCATCAAAAATTTCTAATAATAAAGACGTTGTATCTGTTCCATCATAAACAGCTAAAAAATCATCAGGTCCAAAATCCATTAGGGTAAAATTTAATGAAACTATCTGACCTGCTGTAGAAGGACAATATGTAACAACATAATCTTCACAAGCAGAATAATCACCATTTCCACCTGTATCTTTGAAAGTACCGCTACATGTAGATAAAGTTGTGGGTGCTGGAGCAGTTGTGATGTTTATATCAAATGGTGTACAATCAGGAGTAGGATCTGTTGAAATTAAAATATAATATGTTTGCCCAACATTTAGTTGTTGATTACAAAAATACGGATCCCCAGTAGAGCTAGTTGCATAATTTACACAATTTGTAGCAGCATCATCAGGACATCCATCAAATAAGAAAATACCAGTCCAAGTATCTGTATTTGTCAAAGTAAAAGTAGCAGTTTGATTAGCTGTTGGAGTATAAGTGTATAGATAATCTTCACCATCCATATAATAACTACCACAAGCA
>MEND01000164.1:4048-5782 GCA_001768975.1 Bacteroidetes bacterium GWA2_31_9
CCCAGCCAGTATTATTTCCAGAATTATTTGAAGTAAATACTAAAGTTATACATGGGGTAGATGAAACAAGAAATACATTTGTAGCACTATAATTAGTTAAATCATACATTAAAGGTGCTGCAGTAGAATTACCATCATAAACATAAAGGTGGTCGTTATTTGAAATATCAATACTACTAAATAGAATTTTTATAGCATCACTTGTGCCTGAACAATATGTAACTGTTAAGTTTTGATTATTTCCATAATTACCTGAAGAACCACCTGAATCATAAATAAGAGCGGAGCAAGTTGTTTGATTACCATTAGTAATTAAATAAGTAGGTGGTGGTGCAACACATGAAATTGTTGCTGCCCAGCCTGGATAAGTTACTGTACCATCAGAAAACCATGCAAAAGTAATTTGCCCTGTTGGATTAGTTGCTGTAATTGTTCCAGGATTAGTCGTAAAAGTTCCTATTACTGGAGAGCCAGTTGTAGGACCATCATAAATAATCAAATAATCATAAGTTCCACCTTCAACACTAAAAGATGTAAATACAAACTGCAACATATTTCCTGCTGTTGATGGTGTAAAAGTTTGAACATAGTCAGTTGTAACTGCATAATCTGAGCCACTTCCTCCTGCATCATAAAAAGTTCCTGAGCAAGTAGTTATTGGAGAATTACTCATATTATAAGTCTGACTATATCCATTTACCGCTAACACAAGTAGTAAAAATAGAAATAGTACTTTTGTAATTTTAATTTGCTGATTCATAATCATATTATTATAATTGCTTACAAACATTTTATTCAATTTAATTATTTAGATTTAATATACTCCATCCACTCTTTTTGATTTTCTTTTCTCCAAGATTGGCAAGCATTTTTATATTCAACTTCTCCTTTTTCGTTTTCTAAGTATTTTTCTCTTTTAGGATATGTTGCTGGTAATGCAACTTCTTTATTTTTAACTATATTACCATTTTGTTCATAATTTCTTATATTAGAACTAGTTTCTGATAATATTATCACATTAAATGAATTAAATAATTCTTGCAAATAATCCTTTGATACATCATTATCTACTAGCAATTTACAATTAAAATAATTATTTATTCCAACTTGATGCACTTTTGTATCATTCAATAATTTATTTATAATATCGGCTTTAATTTCCTCTGATTCTATTGGAGTAATCTGAAATTTTACAACAGTTTTTCCATTTTCCTCAATTCTCTCAAAATCAGAAATGTGCTGTACTGAATTTTGTTTCAAATTATTTTCTGATAAATTATCTGCTGATTTTAAAGCATGTTGGGTTGTTTGTCCAAACAAAAAACCCGGCAAACTAATAATTCCAATAATTAATAAATATTTAATGTTTTTTTTCATTTTTTTATATTTAAAATGTTCATTTTTATTTAGCTGAAAAGTTCTTAAACCTAAAGGCTTAAGAACTAAACAATATTTATATTTTAATTTATTTTATCACCGTAACCGTTCTATAATATTCATAATTAGTGCCCTGTATATCTTTCAGTTTTACCTTCACATTGTCCCTCTTTCAAATTTTTCTACCAATATTTCAGTCCTAAAGGACTTTGAAGAAAGGGGGAAAACATTCTTTTTCTATTAACATTTCAGTCCTAAAGGACTTCCTATCTTCACATTTTTCCTCGTTTCCATTTTTCTACCAATATTTCAGTCCTAAAGGACTTTGAAGAAAGGGGGGAAACATTCTTTTTCTAT
>MEND01000164.1:5791-9867 GCA_001768975.1 Bacteroidetes bacterium GWA2_31_9
AGTCCTAAAGGACTTCCTAGCTTCACATTGCCCCTCTTTTCCACTTTTCTACCAATATTTCAGTCCTAAAGAACTTTGAAGAAAGGGGGGAAACATTCTTTTTCTATTAACATTTCAGTCCTAAAGGACTTCTTCCCTTCACATTGCCCCTCTTTTCCACTTTTCTACCAATATTTCAGCCCTAAAGGACTTTGAAGAAAGGGGGAAAACATTCTTTTTCTATTAACATTTCAGTCCTAAAGGACTTCCTACCTTCACATTGCCCCTCTTTTCCACTTTTCTACCAATATTTCAGTCCTAAAGGACTTTGAAGAAAGGGGGGAAACATTCTTTTTCTATTAACATTTCAGTCCTAAAGGACTTCCCTCTTTCTCATTGTCTCACTTGCTCATCATTCCAATCCTACGGACTTCCCACTTTCTCATTGTCTCACTTGCTCATCATTCCAATCCTACTTACTTCCCACTTTCTCATTGTCTCACTTTCTCCCTTTCTTTCTTAGAGCTTGGGACTTGAAACTTGGGACTTTCTTACTTAATCACCGTAACCGTTCCCGAATATTCATGGTCGATTCCTAATACATCTTTTAGTTGGACATACCATGCATAAACGCCCATTTCAACTATTTTTCCTTTATTACGAACTTTTCCATTCCATTTTCCGGTTTCACCTGTTTTCATTATATCATCATAATAAACTGTGCTTTCAAATATTAATTCACCCCAGCGGTCGTAAATATATAAATGGTAATTTTTAGGGTCAACTCCAATTCCTACGGGATACCACTCTTGATTTATTCCACCTGCCGAAGGTGCAAAAGCAGTTGGTGCATAAAATGTGTGTTCGTTTAAAATTGTAACAATTCTTTCTGTTGAATCTTTACAATGATTTATTGTTTCTACATATAAATATGCATTATAAATTCCTGGTCCGGAATATGAATGAAAAGGTTTCTCTTCGGTGGAGGTATTATCTGCACTAGCAATATCTCCAAAATCCCATCTCCATAATACAACTTGCTCGGTTGACTGATCAAAGAAAGTTACTAAAGGTTTGAATGCTCCGGTTGTGCTTGGATATGGATTAAATGCTGCATCGGGATTTGGAAATACATTTACCATATCCTCAACGAGTATAGTATCTTTACAATTATCTTCAGAAATAACAACTGCAGATATATCGTATCTTCCTGCATCATTGTATGTATGAACAGGCATAGCATCATGAGAATAATTGGAACTTCCTAAAAAATCTCCAAAATCCCAATTGTAAGTATAACCTGGTTGATGTAGAGCATTATAAAAATCAACAGTAAGTGGCTCACAACCATAAGGAATACCACTCTCAATAATTCCCTTTGGCAATGGATAAACTTCTATATTAACTGAAGCTGAAGCAGTTGAATTACATTTATCTTTTATTGTTACAGTATATGTATCCATTGGACCAACTGGTACTACATAAAATGACTGATCGGGATAAATACCAATATTGTTGTTCCAAGTAACTAAAAATGGAGCTCCTGCACCTTGAGAATGGTTTACAAATAAATCAACCGAATCGTTTTTACATACTGCCGGATAGCTGGCATCTAATGTAACAGTAATCGGATTGTAAACATATACAGGAATTGAAACGGAATCGGTACAACCATTTGCATCGGTAATTGTTACATTATAATATGTTAAATCTGTTGGATTCACAACATGGGAAGCTAGACTTGGTAAATTTTGATTCCATGTGTATTGCATAGGTGGAGTACCACCTTGTACACTTGCACTAATTGTTAGATTTGAGCCATAACAAATTGTACCTGCCGGACTATTACCAATAACTTTCAATTCGGTAGGAGTAGTTATTGGAAAAAATGTAGAAGTATCGCATCCAATAATATCTGTAACTGTAAGATTATAATAACTTGCTGAAAGATTAATTATATTTATAGAATCGGTTTCGGCATTTATAATTCCAGATCCATTGCTTGGCGACCATGCGTATTGAAAAGGTGATGTACCTTCTTTAACTACAAACAATGCAGACCCATCAATACTTTGTGCACATGTAATATTGTTTGTTTCAACTAAAACAATAATTGGTGGATGAATATAATCTACACTTATAGGGAATGGTTCAGAGCAATTGTTTATATCTGAAATTAAAACACTATAATTTCCTGAACTAATACCGTTTAATGTATCATTATAATTACTTTGTCCCCAATAATATGAATACGGAGCAACTCCACCTGTAACTGATGTTACGAAAACACTACCATTATACTCATAAGGACCACATTTAGGAGAATCATAATCTAATGTAGCAACAATTGGTTCAGGTATCGTAATATCGTAAGATTGTATTGCAAAGCAAGCGGCATTTCCTAAGTCAGAAACAATTACTGTATAGCTTCCTTCGCCTAATTGACCTAATGTTGGATTATTATAAACAGGAGTCACTTGCCAGTTATAATTATAGATATTGCTCCCACCAGTAGCATTTACAGTGATTTTACCATCAGGAGGGTTCATATTAGCACAACTAACATTATTGAGTTGAATCAAATTTATTGCAATTTGATTAGGCTCTGTAAGTGTAACATTAGCAATAGATGTACAACCTAATGAATCGGTAGAAACTACACTGTAAACTCCTGCACATAAGCCCGAAGCAGTTTGACTGGTTTCTGCTACATTCCATTGATAAGTGTATTTAGGAAATCCTGAATACGGAGTACCTCCAGCCGTTAGCACAGTTGCACTTGCATCGCAAAATCCAAAACAAGAAGCATCTTCTTTTTGATTTATTACAGAATTTACAGGATATTGAGGACCTAATATTTGCTCAAAACCAATTGCTTTACAATCATTATCATCTGTTAAAGTTACTGAATAAGTGCCTACTCCAAGATCTAAAATCATAGCAGTGTCAATAACAGACGTACTCCATTCAATATGAATTGCACCTGTTCCTCCTGAATAAATAACATTAATCAAACCATTAGTCTCGCCATAACATGAAATATCTACTTTTGTAATAGTATCTATGGTTGGACCATTTTCGTTATTAACTAAAATATTTGTTTCTGTACTACAATCATTCCAGTCGGTAACAGTAACACCATAAAATCCAGCAGATAAATTATCTTGTGTGAAACCAGGCCAATTACTATTTGACCATATAATTTGATAACCAGTAGTACCTCCAAACATATTAATTGTTGCACTTCCATTTGCTGAACCACATGTAGCATTTGTAATTTCAATATTAGACATTTGAAGAAGAGAGGGTTCGTGTACAGTGCCCGTTGCAGAAACAGTACAGCCATTACCATCAGTAACAGTTACAGAATATGTTCCAGCATATAAATTAACAGCAGTTTGTGCTGTTTGCAAGACGGCATCATCCCATTGAAATGCCCAAGGATTAGCAGAAGTAATAGGGGTTCCTCCTATTGCGTCGGCTAATATATATCCATTGTTTTCATCTTTACACAATGCATCATGAATATCCAATGTAACTTTTAATTCAGGTGGTTGGCTCACAATAATATTAGTTTGCACTAAACATCCATAATAATCTGCAACGCTAATTGTATAAGTCCCAAAAGAAAGATTATTAACAGATGAAGTTTGAGCAGAATTTGACCAATTCGTAACATAAGGTGGTACACCTCCAATTGCATGGGTAATAATTGACCCATCATCATCGCCATAACAAGTAACATCATTTATTGCATCCACCACTATTTCTAATTCATCAGGTGTTGTAACAGTAACACAACTATAAGTACTACAACCATTTCCATCTTTCACAGTAACACAATATGTTCCTGTATATAATCCAGAAGCTGTTTGTGTAGTTTGTTCACCTGCAGCAACATCCCACTGATATGTATATGGTGGTGTTCCAGGAGTTCCTCCACTAGCATTTACAGTTGCAGTACCATCGTTATTTCCAAAACATTTTACAGCAACTTGCGACATTGTTAGAACTATGTTAGAAGGTTGACTTAATGCGACTAGCCCAAGAGTATCACAACCATTTGCATCGGTAATTATAATTTGATAATTCTGTGC
>MEND01000164.1:9931-10073 GCA_001768975.1 Bacteroidetes bacterium GWA2_31_9
GGAGTTCCACCAAACGGGTCAACATCAGCTTGTCCATCACAAATATCTGAACATTTTGGATTTGTGGTATGAAGAAAATAATTTAAGTAAGGTGGCTCTGTAATAGTAACACTTTCGGTTGTTTCACAACCTACATCGTCGG
>MEND01000165.1:0-4515 GCA_001768975.1 Bacteroidetes bacterium GWA2_31_9
CGTAAATGGCTATTGGCATCTTATCTGCTTTAAGCTCCAAGAAACAAGCCTCAAGCCCCAAATCCAAAGAGGTTTCATCTTGGGGCTTTGAATTTTGAATTTGAAATTTGGGGTTTTTAATTATCCAAAGCGGATTGTTTGCTCCGGCCCATTGAGTGTGGTAAGATTGTTTGTTGTTTGTAGTTTGTAGTTCATGGTTCGCATGTTCAATTGTTCGAATGTTCAATTGCGATGTACTGAGCTTGTCGAAGTATTCATCATTTCCTTGGACTTTGGAGTTTGGAATTTGTGATTTGGAGCTTAAATCTTTATTGTTATCGGTTTCTTTTTCTATAAACATTTCGCTACTACGTAGCTCTTGTGAGTCGCAGTCTTCCGCCCTCTCCCTTTGGGAGAGGGTTGGGGTTAGGGTGTCTTCACTTGGGACTTGGAATTTGGAATTTGATTCTTGGTTCTTTATCACAACGAGGCTCATGTCCATTCCATCCTTCTGCTCGCCAGCTTCGCCTTTTTGCTTTAATGCTGAGATTACTTCAAGTCTTAAGTTGTTCAGAATCAAATTTGCTTGTGTGATTTCTTTTTTTCTAACTATTTCGTTCAGAAAGCTAATTCCAAGCATCGACATAAAGGCACCAGGAACACCATGTCCAGTGCAATCGGCTACTGTTACAATTACAGTATCTTTGATTTTTGTCAACCAATAAAAGTCGCCACTTACTATATCTTTTGGGCGAAACAAAATAAAATGTCCTTCAAAATCTTCTTTCAAAATATCTGCTACTGGCAATATTACAGACTGAATTCGCTTAGCATATTTAATACTATCGGTAATTTCTCTTTTTTGCTCTGACAACTCATCTCTTTGGTGAGCAATTTCAACATTCTGTTTCTGAATTTCGGCAGTTCGTTCCTGAACAATTTGCTCTAGCCGGATGTTTTTCAATTTTAATTGATGGCTATAAAGTCTTGCAGAAACAATCATTAAAACTATTAAAATCAGCAAATATGCAATGTATGCATAAACTGTTCTGTACCAAGGCGGAAGAATTTTAAATTTCAGTGTTTTTACTTCGCTTTCGTGATTATGCGAATCTGAGCATTTTAAGTTAAATTCATAATCACCTTCTGAAAGTTTTTTGTAATCAACAAATGATTGATTTTTTAGTTCAGTCCAATCGTCATCGTAACCAGTGAGTTTGTAAAAATATTTGGTTGTTAGGTCGTTGTCTTTATAAATTGTAGAAAAATTGATTCGGATTGTATTGTTGTCGAAATTTAATTTTAATAACTCGCTATATAGTGCAAGCGAAGACGCTTGCTCCATTTGTTGTTGGGATGCTTGCTCCATTTGAAGAATTGAAAAATCTGCAAAAATAATTGAATCGTTGTTTGTTACTATTTTGCGGATATTGGCAATAGGTGCGATATTCGTGTCAGTTTTCCAATCTAATCTTACGATATTTAAACCGTCGTCACCACCAACTGCAATTTTGTTGTCAGAAATTTTAAGTAAAGCATTGATATTGCCAAGATTTACAGATTCAAAATCTGCAAAATTCTTCTGTCCGTTTGATTTTTCGATTAAGCAAACTTTTCCATCAATACAACATAAATAATTACTTTCGTATTCATTTAATATTGTAATAGTTGAATTGTTCAAATTAAATAAATCGGAACCTTCAAAAAAGCCATGATTTGATTTGTTTTCGGAACTTTCTTCGTTATAATTTAAAAGTCCACTAAGAGTTGCAAAAATTACATTTCCATTGTTTGCGAAAGGCATTACCCAACCATTATCCAAACCATCCTGATTGCCAAAAAACTTATCGTAAACAACCGAAAAATCAGCTTTGAGTGTAATTCTATAAACTCCATCGTTATATGTTCCAACCCAAAGTTCTGTTTCTGTTTGATTTTTTTGATTTATTGCAATGGTTGTAGAGTTTAGCGACAAGTCTTTTACTCTTGTTTTAGGCAACCAATCACCAGTTTTTTGAAATACAGAAAACCCATCTGTTCCGGCTACATACAATTGATTTAGCTTTTCGTTCAGACAAATACTTTGAGAGTTTTGCTTATCAATTTGCTTTAAACTATTTCCTGAATACGAATAAAGCCCATCAGGAGAAGCAATAATTAATTCGTTGTTGAATTTTTTTATCGAAGTAATATTTTTAGATAATTCGTTTATTGGTTTAAAATATTTCCCCGAATTATTCTCGGTTTTGTTTTCTATAAAAAGTCCGCTCGAAGTTCCAACAAATAACAAATCGTTATAAAACTCAATTGAATTGATGCGTCCTATAATTCCAGAATTACTGTTGAAAATCGAAATCTTAGAAGAATAATTTATTTTCGAAATACAAGAATTTGAAGCTAACCATAAATTATGGTCTGATGATTCAAATAACTGCTTTATGTCGTTGTCTTTCAGTCCTGTTGAAGAGTTAATATTATAAAGTATTTCGCATTTTTCATTAATTATTATTACTCCCGAAAGTGCAGTATTTAGTGCTACATTTCCATCGCTTAACTTAATTGCACCAAATATTTTTGCAAGCGTAAGTTCCTCTTCATTTGCAGATTCAAGCTTCTTAAACTGTGAAGTTGATTTATCAAATATGTAAAAACCATCTTCTTGTGTTGCAATAAAAATTTCATTTTTGTTATTTCCTTCAACCATTCCAAAAACACCAAAATCTTTAAATATTTCAGAGTTTGGAATTAATTCCAAGGCTTTGTCTTTTAGCTTTAGCAAACCAAGTCCACGTTGACGTACATAAATTTCGTCATTAACCTTAAATGCCAAATGAAACGACGAATCGGGGTCGAACGACGATGGTGTAATTACCTCAACTTTGTTGTTATTGTAAATAAAAAGGGCTTCTTGTGAGAAAAATACAGCTCCATCGTTGTATGAAAATGTTTTCCAAATATTTCCAAAAAACTTGTATTCTTCTTCAAGATTTGAAGATAAGGAATTGTAATTTGATTTGCCTTTTTTATCGTGTGATAAATAGCCAAATTCGCCATTAGCACCAACAAAAATTTGCTCATTACCGACTGCTAATGAGGTTATAAAACTGCTGTTTGCAGTAATTCTGATTGAATTCCATGTTTCGCCATCGTATTCAAGCACACGATTATTATTGCCAAAGTACATTATTCCTCTATCGTCCTGAACAACAGACCAGTTTTGAGCATGACAAGAATCGCCATAGTCTTTTTGGCTAAAATTCTGAATGTATTGACGAAGTGGTTGAGCTGATGAAGTTAAATTAATAAAAACTGTTATTAATAAAACTGTTAGATATAAAAATGTGTTTTTCAATTCGATGAATTTTAATGTTTATTTAAACGATAACAAAGTTATAATTTAGTTTAACTTATTCAAATTTGTTTAAGAGACTGTATAAAATTAGAATTTGTTTTTGCCACTAAAACACCAAAACACGAAAATTCACTAAATTAGCCTTTTTTTTAAATTTGGAATTACGATTTATATAAAAGACATATTATGAGGCAGATATCCACAAGACACAATATTAATGACAAACTTCCTCTCACATGCTCACGTGCTGGTGCATGTTGTTATGGTAATGTTGTGATGCTTAATCCATGGGAATTATCATGTCTTGCTAAGGAGAAAAAAGTTACTACAAGAGAATTTCGTAATCTTTATTGTGAGTTTGGTGGAATTCGTTTGCGGTTTGACGGAAAAGTTGGTTGGAAGAATCAAAAAGCTTGTAGTCAATACATTGAAAAGCTTGGATGTAGTGTTCGTTTAGGACGACCATTGGCTTGTCGGCTTTATCCACTTGGTCGTCAAAAACAAAGTGATGAGGTTCATTATATGTACGAAGGCGATAAGTTTCCTTGTTTGAAAAGTTGTCCTGGAGTTTCTCAATTACCACACTTGAGTGTAAGCGAATATCTTAAAGAACAGGGAACAACGAAGTTCGAAAAAGCTCAAGATGAATATTTAGATTTAATGCAAAATTTGGCTGATATTGCATTTGAACTTTTTCTTGATACTGGACTAGCCCAATCTGGTGATAAAAAAACATTACAACTCTGGAGAACAATGGGCAATGAACTTCCCGATGCGTTAGCACAAAGAATTGGGCAAAAATGGATTGATTATTTGATGCTTCCCGAAATTTTTGATGATTTAGAAGACCCTGTTTCTTTTGCTAGAAAACACAATGATTTACTACAAATAAAAGCACAGGAAATGTTTGGAAACTTACTAACAAATAAAGAATTACATGAAGCTTCTGTTTTAATTATGGGAGTAGCTTTGTACCTTGCTCGAGGATTAGGTGCAAACACAAAAAATCTTGCTGAGCATTGGGTAGAAACGGCAAAGAATCACGGGGCTCAAGAATAATATTAGTTAGCAAAAGAAATTTATTCAAATTGTTATAGTTTTGCTACTTCGAAAAATTTATAGACCTTAAATGACTCTTGATAGCAAACCAAATCACCGACACTTTATAATTCACAAGCCATATG